>CADBAP010000017.1 GCA_902792685.1 uncultured Prevotellaceae bacterium | reverse complement strand
GGCGGCAGGTCAGGACAGTCAATCGGGTCGTCGATGATGATTTCCACAACGATTTCCCTGAGCACCTCTTCCTTGGTGAGGGCATCGCCCGAAGGCGTCAGATACTTCATGGTCTTGCCCACGTTATAGACAAACTCCTTGACGGTGCCGTCTTTCAGCAGGAACGCCATGTGGAGCACGTTCTCCTCCGGTTCTCGGTTTTCGGCTTTCTCCTTTCCGAAGGGAAGTCCGAAGGTTGAGATACTGGTGGTTACCCACCCTGTATTCTCTTCACCCTCGATGGGTGTTGCACTCCATGTGTCGAGAATCATCTTTCCCGTTTCCTGTGTACGATCCACGCGGCTCATGTAGAAACCGTCAGCCATTCCCGATATGTTGGCCTCCAGCGACCGCATGCTCTTATATCCTTTCACCATCACTCGCACGTTAAGGCGCGTTGTCATCGGATTGACTGTTTCCTTGAACACATAGTGAATGGTGTCTGGAATATTGTTGCGCTGCCGATAATCCACGAACTGCAGGTATTCGTCCTGTGTCATCTCCTGCGTGATAGCGAAGGTATCGACGGCTACACCAATCTTCTCAGGGTCAGCCATATACTCTTCGCCGAGGTCCCACGTGCGGTTGGCTCGTGTGGTGATGGGAACTGCTCGTGCCGCAGCCAGATGGTGGTTGGCAAAGTTCTCGAATCGCATACTTCCGAACTCATCAGGACTTTGGTTGAAGATAATGAGCTTATAGACATCCGGCTCCAGTCGCACCACCTGTGAGTTGACTTCGTTGGTGGTGATGGTACGCAACAGTTCGTTGTTGTTCCGATAGAGCAGCATCGTCATACCCGTCGGCTTCTCTTTGAAGTACGTCATCCAGTCCACATCGAGTCGCACATTGACCACTTTGTCGAAATACACTTCCAACGGTCGGCGGTCGCAACTGGTCGTCAAGAGTAAAAGAGTAAAAAGGTAAAAAGGTAAAAAAGTAATTAAAAGCTTTTTCATCTCTCACCTCCTTTCTTCTTTTTCTTGAAGAAGTTGTTAAACACATAGACGAGCGACAGCTTCAGCTTGGTAGGACCAGCATAGAAGATGTTATCGCTAAACTGCCAGATGAGGTGCGTGTCGTCGAACTCGCCATGATAGTGGCGACGCGGTCCGAACAGCACACCGATGCTTCCCGACAGTTCCAGATTCCAGTGGCGCGACAGCAGCCAAGAGTGACCGATGGTGGCACCAATGCTGACAAACTCACCCTGGTTTCCGTGACTCTTCCGTTCGATGTCGTATTTACCGCCAGCAACATAGACACCCCAGAATGTTCCTGTAAGTGCTGGTCGCTGTGTGGGACATTTGCCTATCCATCGACGCAGTTCGGCACCAATGAGCCATACCTCGTAGGCATCTTGGTATCCTTTAGCCTCCGTAGAGTAATAGGGTACTCCCAACAAGCGGTAGGGGTTGCTTCCCTGCTTGGCGTTGCGGTTGAACAGGTACCATGGGAACCAGTCTTCAATCATCACACTCCATTTGCGGTCTTTGCCGAAAGGAATCTCGATTTCGATGTTGGGTGCCATGATGGCATCGAAGAGCAGATTGGTCTTCAGTGCGAAGAGAGGTTCGTAGGTCTTGAACGACTTCGGCATCGCTCCCACGTCTATCGGCTGAGCCTGTGGCAAACCATAGATGCTGTCGTTGATGCCGGCAATCCGGTGGTTCACCGTTTTCTCGTAATCGACGTGGTAGTCGCTGTGACGCAGATAGGGCATCCCGTTGATCAGGATGTCATAGTAGTCGTCCGGATAGGACTTCTCTATGCGTCGCAGTTTCGAGTCGGGGTCTTCCGTCGATGTGTCGATGATGTCGAGAATCTGCTCACGGTGGGGCAGGAACGACTCAGCGACATAGCGTCGCAGACCTTCCCAGTCTTCGGGTTCGTATTCTGTTTGTATCAGTTTGTCGTCAATGCCATATTCCTCGATGAGGTAGCGGGTAAGCCGCTCGCTTCTGCCCTTGGCAAGACGCACGTTTTTCTTGTAGGGTCCTTCCGGTGAGGCATATCCCTTGATGGTGATGCCTGTAATCCGGGCGTTTTCACCATAGCGGATGGAGTCGATGGTGTTGCGTATCTTCTCCAGTTCCGTCTGGTTATGATGATAGTCGGGGCGCAGTTCGGTGGTGTTGACCACGAAATCGATGTATGCGCGTCCGCTAACGGTTCCTGTTTCCGTGTACAGGCGGTCGTCGGTATGAATCACCTGTACCTGCGGACCTATCACGGTCCTGTATTCTTCGCCAACGATGTTGTCGCACTTGCGTATATCTTGTATCTCTACGAATGCCGAAGCCTTGTCCATCCATTGCTGGTATGGCAGGATCGCACTGTACACAACCTCGTCAGGTCTGTCTTTGGCGCGTATCTTGACGTCTTTGTCGCCTTGCAGCTGATGGTATCCTGAGCGTACATGATAGTAATATGGGTTGCGACCGTATATGCCTACCGACGGCAAGTTTACCGAGTCATTGCCTTCTACTATACGCGGCATCAGTAGCAGTACTTCGTCTTTTTCTATCTGCTGCCGCCTCAGGTCTATGCGCATCACCAGCTGTACCGAATCGGCATCGCGAGTGAGCGAGATTTGGTCTATGGCGACCTTGTCTTGTGCAAATACCGTTACAATTGCTGAAAGGAGAACCCATGTGGAAACGAGTCTTCTAAGTAGCATTGTCTTCCTTTTTAAAGGGACAAAATTAGATAAATATCTGTATAATAAGGTTTTAGTAGTAGTCTAAATTCCTTTATTTAACTTAATTAAACTTAAACAAATGAGATATAAACATAATTTAACGCCAATGTATCTCTTTTTTGCCTTACCTTTGCAACGTGCGAATCACACATAGAATATCTGTTTTTTTTCTTGTCGCAGTTGTTTTTGTGATGGGAAATTCGTGTCGGCAGGACGATGGAAATGAAGCATGCCGTTCGGCCTACTATTGGAGTACGGTGTTTGAACTGGACTCTCTGCAACGGGCGTTTATCCAAGAACAGGGCATCAGCAAGATCTATTTGCGCTATTTCGATGTGGTGATGCGTGAGGGAGAAGCGATGCCGAATGCAACGGTAGATATTCAGACGACTGCACCAAAAGGTGTGGAAATCATTCCGGTGGTATATATCGTCAATGACTGTATGCGCATGGCGCAACCGCAGCTGGACTCTTTGTTGCTGACACGCATCCTGAAGATGACGGAGACGCACGACCTGGGACCTGTCAAGGAGATACAGATAGACTGCGACTGGACGAAGCAGACGCAGACAGCCTACTTCGATATGCTGGAACGGCTGCATCGAAGGACAGCGGAGAAAGGTATTGCCCTGTCTGTTACCATCCGACTACACCAGCTGTCGATGATGGTGCCGCCTGTGGATAAGGGTGTGCTGATGATGTACAATACGGGTGATGTGACAAAGCGTGGAGGCACGAATGCGATTCTCGATATGAAAGATGTGGAACCCTTCCTGCCGGCATTGGACGACTACGACCTGCCGCTGGCTACCGCTTATCCTGTGTTTGCATGGAAAGTAGCATTCCGCGGTCAGCGGTTCTTGGGTTTCATGCATACCGACGACGAGTTGCCGCTGATGGCAGGTGATACAGTGTTGACAGTTGCTCCTTCACTGGAAACGGTGCTGAAGGCACGCGATGCTGTCGAAAAGGTACGTCCTCGTGCCAACGACGAGGTGATTCTTTACGAAATCAGTTCACAGAATTTGAAACGAATAAATACTTACCACTATGAAAAAGTTTATGATTGCCGCGCTGTTCATGCTCAGCATGACAGCCACTAACAGTTTTGCCTGTGGGCCGGAGATTACACACAACTACTATCTGTTTGATGTGACGGCAGGCGACTTTAAGAAAGACCGTAAGATCGTGGAACGATGCGATGAATTCTGGAAAAATTACACCAATGGGGCGGTTTCATCGTACCAATGGAACAAAGATGAGATCATGGAGTATGCCCAAAAGAAGAACGACCAGGAGATGGTGGGCTACTTAGCCGAGCTGAATAAATATCTCGATATCAGTCGTGACCTGGGTGACACTTGGGACTATCCTACCAAGGCACAGCTGCAGGAGCGGCAGCGTACGCTGCAGGCGATGGCAACCATCGCTTCTTCTTATAGAGGTACGCGCCTGAAAGCACAATGGGCTTTGCTGTATATGCGTGCCAACATGGTGATGAAGCGTCATCAAGTCAATGTGGACTATTGGAAGAAGACGGGCAAAAATCTGCCGCAGTCAGTTTATCGGGAGATGATGGAGAATATCTATACGGGTGCCTTGTTGCAGACGGGTCATCGCCAGGAGGCTATCAATATGTTTGCTGAGCAAGGGGACTTTGTAAGTATCAAGTGGCTGTTGCGCAAGCAGCGTAATCTGCAGGGTATCAAGAATATGTATGCCACTGATCCGAAGTCGCCGGCATTGGTATTCCTCGTAGAGGACTTTGTGAACAATGCCCAAGAGACACTCGACGATACCGATGAAAACAATGTGATTGATGCGGATTGGATAAAGGACATCAATGCTCGCATCATCAAGAAATCAGAGGTTGAACAGTTCAAGGTGTTTGCCAAGCAGGTAATTGCTGAAGGAAAAAACCCGTACCCCTGTATGTGGAAGACGGCCATCGGTGAGTTGCAGTTCCTGTATGGCAACCGTGAGGAGGCTATCCAGACGTTGACTGAGGCGATGGCATTGGCAGGAACAGACCGTATGGCTGACAATGCCCGCTATATCCGTTTAGTGGCTGCTGCCAGAACCAACGAACCTTCCTCGTGGATGGCGGAGGAGATGGGTTGGCTGCTGATGAAAGCGCGTGAGAACGGCGGTTGGGGCACTGGTGTCGAAAACCAGTATGCAGAGGTGTTCGACCGACTGGTGTACAAAGAGCTGGTTCCCAAGTTCAAGGCAGAAAACAATATCAACATGCTGACAGCCTGCTATTCGATGATGAACAGTTCGAAGGAGTTGTGGGGTGTAACCTTAGAGGAGGACGAAAACTGGAACTCAAGATACAGTGACTGGAGCGGCTTTAGTTTTCAGCTGAATCAGATGACTGGCAATCAGCTGGTAGAATATGCCAAGTGGATGAACAAAACGTCGAGTGATGAGTTGGAGGCTTTCGTGAAACAGCACAGCTGGTTCGACCAGACCTATTTCGATGATATGGCAGGTACGCACTATCTGGCAGAAGGAGCGTTTGAAAAGGCTGTGCCGCTGCTGAAGAAGGTGCCGCTGTCGTTTATGGAAGGACAGAATATCAGTTACTATCTTGCCAACCGTGACTATACACTGCCGCGCTGGATTACCAAACAGAAATTCCCGGAGAGTGTTTGCACTGAAGGTGCTCATCTTGGCAAGCTGAAGCAGAATCCGAAGTTGAAGTTCTGTGAAGAGGTGATCAGTTTGAAGAAGAAACACGCAAAGGCAAAGGGCGTTGCGAAAGAACAGCTGGCTTTGCAGTTGGCACGACGCTACTATCAGGCATCGGTATGGGGCGACTGCTGGTACCTGGCTCATTACGGAAAGAGTGTGTATGACGAGGTGGGTTCTCAAGAGATGGACTTCGCGTCTGAAGCACGCCGATTGCTGAAGGATTGCGTACAGTCGGAAGACTTCCAGATTCGGCAGGAGGCGCTCTATGCGCTGGCCTTCATCCCAAAAGACTATTCAAAGGAGATGTCAGGCTACTATGGCATCGAGGTCAACGAGGCGTGGGCACTGGCATTGGAGGGTCGCTATATGACGGATATGGCGGCACTGGCATCGTTTACCAAGCAGAATGCCTCACGTATTGACAACTATGTCACGAAGTGTGATATCCTGCAATTCTATATGAAGAGATAGCGCTTCCCTAAAAGAAAGGAACGATTGAAATTGTACCCCCTCGTTCAGTGAGGGGGCACAATTAAAAAAGACGCTGCGACTCATCACGAGCCTCAGCGTCTACACTATGTTTAACTAAAAATCCTTTTCAAAATCAAAGGGAGCCTCACGGTTCACCTTTGTCATCCATGAACAATCGGTTAAACTTCTACCTTAATAAAATAACTAAAAACCTAAATCTATTACTACTAACCTAAACAATCTATTAACCTTTTGACGATGCAAAGATACAACCATTTTGGAAATCCCGCAATAGTTTGTGGTATTTTATTGCATTTTTTAGCACTTTTTTGATATAAATCAACTTTTTGTGTGCGAACACAGGTAATAAACCCTCTTTTTCCTTTGTCGTTTGGAAAAATAGGGTTACCTTTGAAGCCTCCTCCAACCTCAAGCCCACCCCTGCCCCCTCCCGAAGGGATGGAAGAAGATGGAGGGAGGCTTTACAAGTGGGAGTAAAAGGATGAAAGTACTGATTATAAATACAAGCGAACGTAACGGTGGAGCTGCCGTAGCTGCCAAGCGTCTGATGAAGGCGTTGAACAACAATGGTGTGAAAGCTCAAATGCTGGTACGTGACAAGGAGACTGATGATATCTCGGTCGTAGGACTGAATGGTGGCATGCGTTCCCAGTGGTATTTCCTATGGGAGCGTATGTGTCTGTTTGTGCGGCTGCACTTCTCACGCAAACATCTTTTCGAGATTGATATGGCGAATGCCGGTCATGATATCACCACGCTGCCTGCCTTTCAGGAGGCTGACATCATCCACCTGCATTGGATCAATCAGGGCATGTTGTCGCTTGGCAGTATCAAGAAGATTTTGGCATCGGGGAAACCTGTAGTATGGACGATGCACGACATCTGGCCGGCAACGGGCATCTGTCATCTGACGCTGGGCTGCCGTGCTTATACAAATGGTTGCCGTCATTGCAAATACCTGCCAGGAAAGGGTTCATCGAACGATCTCTCAACAAAAATATGGCGCCGGAAACAGCAATTGTACAATGGTCAGTCCATCCGTTTTGTGGCCTGCAGCAAGTGGTTGGCTGGCGAGGCCGGGAAGAGTGAGCTGCTGCGCAACCAGAAACTGGTGAGTATCCCGAATCCAATTGATACGCGTGTGTTCTGTCCGAAGGACCCGATAAAGGCGCGTGAGGCTTTGGGACTTCCTACTGACAAACGGCTGATCTTGTTTGTTTCGCAGCGCATCACCAACGTAAACAAGGGTATTCAATACCTGATTGATGCCTGTGCGAAGATGGTGGAGGAGTATCCGGATAGCCGCGAACAAACAGGTATCGTCGTATTGGGCGGACATGCCGAGGAGGTAGCAGACAAGTTCCCGTATCCTGTCTATCCGTTAGGATATGTTAGTGACCCACAGAAGATCGTGGAGGTGTATAACGCAGCAGACCTCTTCGTGATGCCGTCTTTATCTGAGAACCTGCCAAATACCATCATGGAATCAATGGCATGTGGTGTACCGTGTGTGGGTTTCAAGGTGGGTGGTATCCCTGAAATGATTGACCACCGAAAGAACGGTTATGTGGCGGAATACAGAAACAGTGACGATTTGGCACGAGGCATCCATTGGGTACTCTATGAAGCTGATAAGGAAGCGTTGAGCCATGAGGCGATACGCAAGGTGGCAAGAGCATATTCCCAGCAGGCAGTAGCCTTGCGCTACTCGGAACTCTATACGGAGGCGCTGGCGCATCAACATTATCTTCTCTAGATGGTCTAGGAAGGCCTAGGAAAATCTAGGATGTCCTAGGAAATCCTAGAAATAAAAACTTAAAAAAGATGATCCATTTTTCAATCATAACCATTACCTATCAAGCTGAAGCTGTGCTGGAAAAGACCGTAGAGAGCGTGTTGGAACAGCAGTACGCGTATGTGGAGCACCTGATTATCGACGGTGCTTCGAAAGACCGTACGGTGGCGATTGCCGAAGCATACAAGGAACGTAGTGACGCAGCAGACAACGGGCATTCCGTTCTGATTACATCTGAGCCAGACAAAGGTCTGTATGATGCGATGAACAAAGGATTGGTAAAGGCAACGGGCGACTATGTCGTCTTTCTCAATGCCGGTGATTTCCTGCCATCTCCGCATACATTAGAGACGGTGGCGGCCTGTGTGGGAGAAGGGGAGGAGTTGCCTGCGGTGCTCTATGGTGAGACCGATATCGTGGACAGCAACTACCAGTTTCTGCGCCATCGCCGTCTGAAGGTGCCAAAGGTCTTGACTTGGCGCTCTTTCCGTCAGGGGATGCTGGTGTGCCATCAGGCCTTCTATGCCCGTACCGACCTCGCGCGTACCTTATTATATAATACTGCGTATCGTCATTCTGCCGATGTGGATTGGTGTATCCGTGTGATGAAAGAGGCGGAACGGCGCGGCTTGCCGATGCGACAGGTCGATGCTGTGATTGCAAACTTCCTGGCCGGAGGTGACTCCAAACAGAATCATCGTGCCTCCTTGAATGAGCGATTCCATGTAATGTGCAAGCATTATGGTTTCTTTTCAACCATCATCATGCACTTATGGTTTGTAATAAGAGGTGTCGTAAAAAAATAAGATCGTTATGACGACATAACGACATCTCGACATAACGATATAACGACATGTCGATATAACGAAAAAAAGAAGCAAGAGAAATATCCTCTTGCTTCTTTTATATTGTTCTAATAGTTTTCTTAATCAACTTTTCCCGTTACATCACTGGGCTTGTAGCCGTGATCATCGTTCTTGCCACGCATACGGGTAGCCTGTACAGACTCGTTTTCATACGTGCTCTTGCGGAAGACATAAAAGTCGCCAATGACATCCTGATTCTTGAAGTCAAACATCAAGGCGGGGTTCAGTGCGACGCCGCAGAGACGGGTTTCGAAATGGAGGTGTGAACCAGTACTACGTCCGGTGTTTCCACCCAATCCGATAGGCTGTCCGGCACGTACGGTCTGGTTTTCACGTACAAGCTGTTTGCTCATGTGGCCGTAGATGGTTTCCAAACCGTTGTTGTGACGAATCACCACATAGTTTCCGTATCCGTTGGCTTCATATCTTACAATACGAACTTTACCAGAGAAGGCAGCATAGATGGTATCGCCGATATAAACCTTGATATCCAATCCTTTGTGCTGGCGACCCCAACGGCGTCCGAAATTACTGGTAATTACGCGGCTGCGGGTTGGCATAGCAAAACCGCGAAGGTCGATTTTATAAGTCTCCGGAAGGGTTGTTGCCTTGTGAGCAAAGCGGTTATCCCAATCCTGATAGAGGTCTGCAGAGGGGTTTTCGAATGATTCTCTTTCCATCATGCCTTTGACAACCATAGAGTCAACAGCTTTCATTTTTCGGTCAACGGGTGCCTGACGTGCCAGCAGATCCTGAGCGGATGCAGACAGTGACGTCAAGGTCATGATAGAACACAATACAATAGTCTTTATAGTCTTTTTAAAATTCATAATTCGTTTAAACATTATTTGATAGATCTCCGAATGGAACATCTAATTCTCCGAATGGAGCACCGTTCTTGTCCCTTTTCATCTTCCACGAAAACCATACAAAAGGACGTGAAAAATCAAAAATCGCTGCAAAGATAACCATTAATTATGAAAAATATTGCATGATTATTGTATAATTAACAGTTTTTATTGGACTTTTAAGGACTTTAGGGACTTTTAAGCTATGAGATCACTCCCCAATTGATATTGGTTTTTCGCAAGGCAGCAAGACGATTCCACAGCAGTTGATAGACAGATTTTTCGCAGGTGGGATCGTCATCGATGATTTTCTGTGCCTCGTCACGGGCGAGTTGCACGATTTGTCCGTCGCGGGCGATATCGGCAATTTTCAGGTCAAAAGCCATACCACTTTGTTGCGTGCCCTCCAGATCACCAGGACCGCGTAGTTTCAGGTCGGCTTCAGCAATACGGAAACCGTCATTGGTTTCACACATGATATCAATTCGCTTGCGTGTTTCGGTGCTGAGTTGCTGACCGGTAACGAGGATGCAATAGCTCTGGTCGGCACCACGTCCCACACGGCCACGTAGCTGGTGCAATTGTGACAGTCCGAACCGCTGTGCTTCCAATATCACCATTACCGATGCATTCGGAACGTTGACACCCACCTCAATGACAGTGGTGGCAACGAGAATCTGGGTTTCACCACAGACGAAGCGTGCCATCTCGGCTTCTTTTTCCTTCGACTTCATCTGTCCGTGAATCTTGCTCATGCGCAGGTCTGGGAAGATTTCTTTCAGTCCCTCATATCCCTGTTCCAGGTTTTTCAGGTCCATCTTCTCACTTTCCTTGATCAGCGGGAACACGATATATACCTGTCTGCCTTCAGCCACCTGTTGGCGAATGCCCTGATACAGACTTGTTGTCTGGTTGTCGTATTTGTGGAGTGTTTGGATGGGTTTGCGCCCTGGCGGCAGCTCATCAATGATGCTCACGTCGAGGTCTCCGTAGATGGTCATCGCAAGCGTACGCGGAATAGGTGTTGCCGTCATCACCAATACATGTGGTGGATTTTCGCTTTTCGCCCACAGCTTGGCTCGTTGGGCTACACCAAAACGGTGTTGCTCATCGACGACGGCCAGTCCTAGCCGATGGAATTGTACATTGTCTTCAATGACGGCATGTGTGCCCACGAGGATATGTACCTCACCTGTGGTGAGGCCTTGGAGCACAGCCTCTCGCCGTTTCCCTTTTACGACACCCGTCAGCAGCTCCACCCGTAGGTCCATGCCTTTCAGGAAGTCTGCGATGGTTTGTAGGTGTTGTTCGGCAAGAATCTCCGTTGGTGCCATGATACAGGCCTGATAACCGTTGTCGATAGCGATAAGCATCGACATCAGGGCAACCAGTGTCTTGCCGGAACCGACGTCACCCTGCAGCAAACGGTTCATCTGTCTGCCGGAATTCATGTCTGCACGTATCTCATGCATCACCCGTTTCTGGGCACCCGTCAGCTCAAAAGGCAGGTTTTCTTTGTAGAACCTGTTAAACTGTTCACCGACACGTGGGAAAAGATAGCCGCGGTATTTCCGTCGCTGGTCGCTGGCATAGCGCAGGATATTCAGCTGCACATAGAACAGTTCCTCGAATTTCAGTCTGAGACGTGCCCGCTGCATCTCATCCGTGCTCTTAGGGTAGTGTACCTGTCGGAAGGCAGCATCACGACTGATGAGGTGCAACCGTTCGGTGATAAACGGTGGCAGTGTTTCTGGCAATGGCGTTGTGAGTTTTGTCAACAGCGTACGGACGAGTTTCTCGATAGCTCGTGAGTTCAGTCCGCTATTCTTCATCTTTTCCGTTGTCACATAGTAGGGCTGCATACCCATTTCCGAGAGCTGCAGTTTATCGGCATCATCGATATCGGGATGTGACAGTTGAAACCTTCCGTTGAAGATTCCGGGTTTTCCGAAAACGATGTATTCCTTGTTGGTTTGGTATTGCTGGTAGATGTATTTCGAACCATTGAACCAGACGAGGTCGCAGACACCATGTCCATCGGTGAAATGGGCCACAATACGCTTCTTCCGTCGTCCTTGCTCAAATTCCTCGAAACTCAGAATTCTGCCTTTCAGCTGTACAAACGGCATGTCTGCCGACAATTCCGAGATATGATAGAGGCGGCTGCGATCGACATATTTATAAGGATAGTATTCCAAGAGGTCACCATAGGTGCTGATACCAAGCTCTTTGCTTAGTATCTCGCTCCGACGCGGACCGACGCCCGTTAGGAATTTGATGTCTTGGTCGAGGATGTCGAGCATTTTTTCTAGGGGGCTAGGGTTTTTTCTAGGATGTTCTAGGAAGACCTAGGAAGATCTAGGAGGTTCTAGGAAGATCAAGGTTGTCCTAGGATTTCTTAGGGCTTCCTAGAACTTCCTATGATAGCCTAGGATTTCCTAGTTTTTCCTAGGATGATTCCTTCTGCTATTTGTAGATCGTAGGGGGTTGTCAGTTTGATGTTTTCACGGTTGCCTTCTACCATAACCACCTTTTCACCGAGTGCTTCGACGACTGATGCATCATCGGTGAACGCCTCGCTGTAAGGTTGCTGGAATGCACGCTTGGCAAGTTGGATGTCGAAAGTCTGCGGTGTCTGTACAATCCGATAGTCGCTTCTGAGCACGTTTCTGCTACTCCCATCAGGAGCGATATGGCGTAAGGTGTCGGTTACAGGCAGTACCGGCAGTGCAGCCCCCTGTGTCCTGGCGGTCTCAAAGCAGGCGTCGATCACCTCCATAGATACGAAAGGACGCACACCGTCATGGATGCCGACAACTCCGCAGGCATCATCCGGAATCAGTGCCAGTCCGTTTTTCGAGGAATGGAAACGTGTTTCGCCACCATCGGCAATCTGATGCGGAACGATGAAACCGTGCTTTTGGCAGAGTGTCCGCCAATAATCCTGTTGTTCATGCGGTAGCACGAGGATGATTCCCAGTCCCGTCTTTCCTGCTGCCTGCTGCTGTTTGGCGTAGTCATCAAACCGTTGCAGCGTATGCATCAGCACAGGTTTCCCACCAATCGGCAGAAACTGCTTGGGAATCTCCGTACCCATCCGGAGTCCTTTCCCTCCAGCCACTATGATGATGTAATTCATAATGCGTAATGCTTAATGCGTAATTATCAATGCTAAATGCGGTTTTTGCGCAATACGTAATCGACCAGATGGCCAATTACGCATTATGCATTACGCATTGATGAGGTGCCAGTATCTCATCCCGGTTTCGATAGCTTCCACCGCTTCCTCCTCACGGAAGTAGGAGAGGATCTTGTAGCCATAGGGGAGAGCTGCGGCAGGACCTTCACCTGTAGTGATGTTGCCGTCTTCTGTCACAAGGTCTGCGGTGTATTCTGCACCTGTAAGGAATCCTTCAAATCCAGGATAGCAGGTTGCCTGTTTGCCTTTCAGAATGCCTAAACCACCCAAAACCATTGGAGCGGCACAGATGGCACCGATGCGTTTGCCCTGCTGGTGTTGGTGCAGCAGCACCTCAGCCAGCTGTTCGTGGTCTCTCAGATTGGTTGCGCCAGGCATACCGCCAGGCAGCAACAGCATGTCGGCATCGGAGAAGTCACCAGCAGCCTCGAATGTGGTATCGGCTTTGACGGTCACCCCATGTGCGCTTTCCACGAATTCGCAGCCCATGATGCTGACAGTTATTACTTCCACGCCTCCACGACGCAGGATATCCACAGGCGCCCATGCCTCGATATCTTCGAAGCCATCAGCGAGAAATTGATAAACTTTTGCCATAATTCTTGATGATTTTATCCTTAATTCGATGAAAATCGTTATTTTTGCACCGTATTTGTTGATACTACGGTGTTGCAAAAATACAAATTATTTGGCAATCAGCCATCAAAATAGAATAAAAAACTTAAGAAAAGGTAGTATAAAGGGGAGTAAAATAGGAAGTTAATTCGCTTTGCTCATGGAAGTTATGCGCTATGCGCAGGACGAAAGTTATCGCAAGTGGATAAACAACTTTCCTAGGTCGTAGACCTATAACTCCCTAGACCATAGGTCTATAACTTCCGATTTAACTTCATTTTAACTCCCTAAAAGAAAAAATATGAGCGATAAGAAACTTCGTTTTGCTCTTTTTGGCAATGAATATCAGGCGAAGAAATCGGCTTCGATACAGAAAATCCTGTCCTGTCTCTCGGAACGGGAGGCAACGGTGTGCATCGACCGTGCGTTTTATGAATTCCTGACGCAAACCGAACACTTGAAGATTGAAGGTGCACAGGTGTTTGAAGGAACGGCGTTTGATGCCGACTTCGTCATCTCAATGGGTGGTGACGGTACCTTCCTGAAGGCTGCCAGTAGGGTAGGCGACAAGCAGATTCCCATCATCGGTGTGAATATGGGCCGACTGGGTTTCCTTGCCGATGTGCTCCCCAGTGAGATAGAGTCGATGTTGGAAGACCTGTTCCTTGGTCGATTCACCATCGAGGATCATGCTGTGATACAGATTGAGACCGATGGTGAACCATTGCAGGGCAGTCCTTATGCGCTGAACGATATTGCCATCTTAAAGCGCGACAATGCCTCGATGATATCTATCCGCACCACCATCAATGACGACTTCCTGGTAACCTATCAGGCCGATGGCCTGATTGTCTCTACACCAACGGGTAGCACCGCCTACTCCTTGTCGAATGGTGGGCCTGTCATCGTTCCGCAGAGTGGCAATCTGTGTCTGACGCCTGTAGCCCCTCACTCCTTGAACATCCGTCCCATCGTGATTTCTGATGATGCAGTGGTGACCATGACGGTAGAAAGCCGTTCCCATAACTATCTGGTTGCCGTTGATGGTCGTTCGGAAAAATTGCAGGAGGACACGAAGATTACCATCCGTCGTGCTCCTTACACTGTTCGCGTGGTGAAAAAGAAAGGTAAGCGCTATTTCTCCACTTTGCGTGAGAAGATGATGTGGGGCAGTGATATGAGAAATTGAGAAAATGAGAAATTGAGAGAATGAGAAATTGAGATGGGGATTAAGTCTTTACTGAAAAATAAGACATCGCATTACAGTGCTCGAACAATTGCGAAGTGGCTGTGGAGAGCATGGCGAGGAAATCGCAAACAGGCTGTGTTGAATGCATCCATCGGACTGGCGGAGGTTGTCGTCAGTCTGTCGCAGGTATGGGCCGTGAAGCATGCCATTGATGTGGCTTCGCATGTAGTGGAAGGAAACCTCTATTGGTCGGTGGGGTTGATGGCAACACTGATTCTTTGTAATTTTGGTTTGAGCATCAGTGCTGTGTGGGTACGGAATATCCTTGGCATACGGGCACAGAACCGTATGCAGCAGCGTATGCTTGATCGCATCCTGCGCTCAGAGTGGCACGGGAAGGAGAGTCGCCATTCGGGTGATGTGCTCAACCGACTGGAAAATGATGTGTCGGGTGTGGTTAACTTCCTCACAGAAACCATTCCCAGCACCCTTTCCACATTGGCGATGTTTATAGGTGCCTTCTGTTATCTGGCATCAATGGACTGGCGCCTGGCAATCGTCATCCTGGTGTTGATCCCCATATTTATCATCTTCAGCAAGATCTATATTGGTAAGATGCGTTCGCTGACCCGTGATGTGCGCGATTCCGATTCCAAGGTACAGAGTGTGTTGCAGGAAACCATCCAGCACCGTATGCTCATCAAGACGTTGGAGAGTGACGATGCGATGGTGGATAAACTGGAGAATACCCAGAGTGAACTCAGACAGAAGGTGGTACGCCGCACAAAATTCAGTGTGTTCAGTAACCTGATGTTGAACACGGGTTTTGCCTTCGGTTACCTGTTGGCTTTCCTGTGGGCAGCTATTCGTATGTCAGGCGGCACGCTGACCTTTGGTGGTATGACGGCCTTCCTGCAGTTGGTAAACCGTATTCAGGGACCAGCCCGTTCGCTGACGAAGTTGGCTCCCGCTTTTGTGAGCGTCTTCACAGCTGCTGAACGACTGATGGAACTGGAAGAAGACCCGTTGGAGGAACAGGGCGATCCGATTGAGATTGCTGGCCCTTGCGGTATCCGTTTGGAGAATGTGTCCTATACCTACCGCGATGCTGAGGAGAAGGTGATTGACAACCTCAGTTTTGATTTCCGTCCATGTACCTGTACCGCCATCCTTGGTGAGACGGGAGCGGGCAAGACAACTCTGGTGCGCCTGATTTTAGCGTTGTTCCATCCGCAGAGTGGCAGGGTCGCCATTTATGGAAAGAAAGAAAAAGGTGTAGAACTGAGTCCGCTGATGCGTACGAATTTCGTCTATGTGCCACAGGGCAATACCCTGATGAGCGGTACGCTTCGTGACAATCTGCGTTTAGGTAAACTCGATGCTACGGATGAAGAGATGCGTGAGGTGCTGATGAAGAGTTGTGCAGACTTTGTCTTTGACCTGCCCGATGGTCTTGATACCGTATGTTCAGAGCATGGTGGTGGCCTCAGTGAGGGACAGGCACAACGCATTGCCATCGCCCGTGCACTGCTCCGTGACCGTAGCATCATGGTTTTCGATGAGGCTACCAGTGCCCTTGATTCCGATACCGAACGCGAACTGTTGCATAATATCTTGGCAACGCACGACAAAACGATTATCTTTATCACTCACCGCCCTGCTGTCGTCGATTACTGCGACCAGGTATTGAGAATAGAAAAGCTATAAAAAAGCGCGATTCAATCGAATCGCGCTTTTGTTTTGATTGCTATGGTTTACTTCACAACAATCTTTTTTCCACTATTGATATAGACACCCTTTAACGTAGGTTTACCGTTTAGCAGTTGTCCGTTGATGGTGTACCAGTTGTCGTCGGTGGTCTTGTTGACAGTAGGAACCTGTTCAATTCCGCTGGTTTCACCGAGGAAATCCTTGAGGGCATAGAGTGCCGACATCGCCTTGCCCGTTTTGTAGTGGAACAAGGCTGCATTCCAGAAACCGGCAGTGAAATCTTTGCTCCAGTCCTCTGAACCATTCTTATAGACGATGTTGCAGAGGGTGTATTCTGGATACCACCAGTATAGTCCGTTGACGTTGGCGTGGTTGCTCAGCGTGGTGATGAGCGCATCCGCAAATTGTTTTTGTCCAGAATCCGATAATGGATACAGGTTCTTGTATTCCTCTTTAGCACCGTTTAATGGATATTGAAAGCCATAGCCTGTTTCAACAATCATAATCTTCTTGTCTGAATGCTGATTTTCCAGCGTGGTGAGCAGAGCGTTCAAAGTTGCTACTGTTCCATGATAGTCGGGATAGTAGCTCAGGCCGATAATGTCGTACTTGACGTCTGTATAGGCAGCAAGATTGTTGTAGAACTTCGGAACATCGCTGACGGAGTGAAGCTCCGTGTGAATTACAATCTTGGCATCGGGACATTCTTCGTTGCATGCCTTGATGCCGTTGGCCAGATAACTGGCAAAGTTGTCCCAAGAACCTCCTGACGGCGCTCCTCCGCCGGCATAGATTCTGCCTGTAGGCCAAAGCATACCTGTTGTAATCTCGTTGCCCACTTGTATGAGGTCGGGTGTAGCACCTCCTGCTTTCAGTTGTTGCAGACAGCTCTTGGTATAATTATACATCTCTGTTTTCAGTTCGTCAACACTCATGCTGCTCCATGCAGAAGGTGTGCTGTGCTTGCCTGGGTCAGTCCACGTGTCGCTATAGTGGAAGTCGAGCATGAACGAATATCCAGCATCCTTTATCTGTTTGCCTAAGGCAATGACGTAAGGCAAATCCTGAATGGCACCTTCCTTCCTTTCTTGTGTCGTAGCCTTTGTTGGGTCAACAAACAAGCGGACGCGCATACTGTTCCATCCTTGCTCCTTGAAGAAGGTCAGGGGATCAATAGCATTCAAGTCCTTATCCTTGTAAATGGCGCCTTCATCCATGAACTTCGTCAGCATCGAAATGTCGCCACCAACAAACTTCGTCTGGGCGTTAGCCGTTGTTGCTACCATGCAGAGCACAAAGACTAGTAATGTGTATAATTTCTTCATTTTTGTTTGGTGTAAAATGGTTTGGCTTTCAATTATCGGGCGCAAATATAAGACTTTCTGATGAAATAACAAAGAAAACGCAGATTTTTCCGTTGGTAAAGGGTCCTAGGAGGTCCTAGGAAGTCCTAGGATATCCTAGGATTTCTTAGAAGTTAATTGTAAACGATGCACCGAGGATGAAGGAATGGCGGTTTTTCTTGATGCTCTGCTGTTCAATGACATCTATGTCACGATAATCGGCGGCATTCATACCTAAGGCAGCATAGAGGAACTCGCCTGGGTTGTAGGTCATCGTGTACTTCTTGCGGGTGTAGTCGTAGTCGAAAAACAGTTTCCAGGCGTAGTTTTCCTTATAAGCATAGGTAAGTGAAAGACCCGTACCCACCTTCATGGTCTTGTTGCCGCCAACGGTGAAATAGTCCCACTCAGCGGTATAGGTTTCAGGCAACAGCTGCACGTTCGCAAAATCATCATCATCGCTTAATACAAATCGGCGCTGTCCACCCGTAGCAGTCGCATCGAGGTCTACCTCCTGCATGATGCTGCGTCCAACGAGTAGTTTGGAACCGAGGGCAAACCGCTTGGAGAGCGGCAGGTTGAAATACACACCGAGGTCGTATGCAAACTCCGTCAGGTGGTCGCTCTTGATGGTGAAGGTCAGGTCGTTGATCAGCGGCTGACTGGTCTCGTCGCCATCGACAAAACGGCGGAAATCAGCGTCGGTTTCATAATCTTCACCATAGAGCGAGCTGACCATATCCTTCCATGCATACATCTCAACACCGTCCCATCCTTTGACAGGTGAACTGTTGACGCGCAGTCGTCCACCCACGCCTATATACTTATTGAAGAAGTAGGCACCTTCGACACCCACAGCAGTTGACGCACCGAACTTCATATTAAAGATATGGTCGTCGTCGCCAGGATAACCGATATTGAACTGATCCATATCAAACGCCAGGTTCCTGGAACCGAAGCCGATACCCATCGATACAGAGAAGAACGACGGATGGTCGATGATGCTCTTGTCGCTGGTAAGAGGACCGCGCAGCAATCCGCGTCCTTTGAAGATGACATCGCTCAGGGCGTAAGCCAACTCAGTGGACATGATACCGATACCAGCACCGCTGAGCACATCGCTCACCCAGTGGCGGTTGTTCAGTACACGCATGATACCCGTTGCTGTTGCTACCGCATAGCCAGCCACAGAATACCAAGGTGAGCGCGTCATACCATATTCCTTATGCAAAATGGTAGCACCCGCGAAGGCAGTAGCCGTATGACCGCTGGGCCATGAGTTGCGCGACGATCCATCAGGGCGGATCTCCTTGGCGGTGTATTTGATGCTGTTGACCAACAGTGCCATGATACCATACGACATTGCTGAAGAGGCGAGATAACGTCCCCAGTCACTACGGCTCTCTACACCACCAATCTTCAAACCCGTTGCCAACGCAATGCCGAAGAACTGCGTATAGTTGTCAATCTCGGTCTTGAAATCGGTAAGGAGGGTATGTTTGTTGTCCGGAGTATTCTGGCGGAAAGCTTTCTTCTCGCTCTTGGCGATGATACCAGCCACAAAGACGGGAATTCCGACAAATGTCAGATCGTCCATCACCTTGTAAGGTTTCACGCCTGGGTTGGTATGCATCCAGGTGAGCTTATAGCTGTCGCTATGGTTGAGGGTTGAGGGTTGAGGGTTGAGGGAAGACCCCACCCCCGTCCCCTCCCAAGGGAGGGGGGAAGATACTGGTTGCATCAACAGGTCTTTGCTGAGCAGGTTCGACACATCGAACGCTGATTCCGGCTGTTCGGCCGAAGTGAAAAGATAGTCCGAGAGTTCTGAGAGAGTTGCCTCTTGGATATCAATGGTCGAAAACTGTATGTCGGAAGCCGCTGCTGAAACGCAAGCTCCCCACAAGCCGATTGCACACAATAAATAATGTATCTTTTCTTTCATAACCCAGGTTTTGTTGGCAAAGTTAACATTATTTTTTTTAAATATGAAACCTTTGGACGAAAAAAAACAACATAAAGAGCACCTTTATGTTATTTTTATGTTGATTTGCAACGATTTTAGTTAGAATCCGTTTTTCGTTTTCCTGCCTCCTAGGATTTTTATTAAAAAGTCTGGGTAAAAGATGTCAGGTACCCGTCATCCCTGATGGCCTTTATAATGAAATTCTCTAGAGAATTTATCGTAAAAGCATGTCCGTTGCAACAAATTCTCTAGAGAATTTTGTCTAAAAGCACCCCTTTTACCTGTTAAAACATGTCACTCTCATGTCAGTCTCTGTCACTCTCAAAGCACTCTAACTGCCTGATACACAGCGCGCCTGTCAGTCTGACAGTCTCTAACACGTTTTTTGCAATGTTTTCTTATAAATTTTATGCATATATGCAGCATTCTTATCACGATAATTTGGATGATAGAGCTGCTTTGTTTCTAATTTTTGTCGCCTCATAGGATCCTCAAAATCTTACGGAAATCAAACAGATTTAGAGTCCCTAGAATAGAAATACTCCGTCCTTACAAAGAACAGACTGTAAGGGCGGAGTATTTGATTATAATGGGGGAGGGGTCAGGAGTTCTCCTGATTCTTAGAATTCGAGAATCAAGGCGGCACGTTGTGCAAGCGGGATGTCGCGGGTGAGGTCGATGGATTCGCCTGTAATCACATCACGGGCGGTTGTTGCCTTGCCGATAATCTCGGCATAGCGTGCTACTTCCAGCTTGTTATCACTGCGCTTACCGTTGAGTATCGTCATCACGTTCTTTCCGTTATACTGACGGGCGATGACATAGACGCCGTGCCAAGGAATAAACTGCGTCTGCTTACCTTTCGTGATGGCAGCATTACCCTTGCGCCAATGCAGGAGCTTCGACAGCCAGTCGAACACCTCATTCTCGGCTTTGGTACGTCCCTCACGGGTAAAGGCATTGCGCTTGTCGCCAACGAAACCGCCTGGGAAGTCCTTGCGCACATCACCGTCGGTAATCTCCTTTGTTCCGTTCATCAGGATTTCCGTACCATAATAGAGCTGTGGCGTACGGTTGATGGTGAGCAACAGGGCCAGTGCTTGTTTCAGCATCGTGGAGTCTTTGCCGTTGCCGAGGAAGCGGTCGGTGTCGTGGTTTTCGATAAATGCCATCACCGAAGACGGATTCGGATATAGGAAGTCATAGACCAAAGAATTGTAAATGCGGTTGAAACCCTTCCACCAGTCGTCGGTCTCCTCGTGTTTCGCCATGCTGAGCTTCTCGAAGAAACTGAAGTCCATGACGGTTTTCAGATAGGAGTTTGGCAAATTCTCACCAGAGGGGTTGTATTGAATCACCTTACTGTCTTTCTGCCAGGCAGCGGTATAGCCAGGTTCCGTCACCCAGGTCTCGCCAACCGTATTGAAGTTGGGATATTCCTTGTCGAGAACCTTCATCCATTGTGACATACCTTCACGATTGGCATAAGGATAGGTGTCCATACGGATGCCGTCGATACCAATGGTTTCTATCCACCATTCGCTGTTCTGGATGAGATAACGCATCAGGTGTGGGTTCTTCTGGTTGAGATCGGGCATCGTTGTCACAAACCAGCCTTCTGTGGTCTCACGCATATCCACCTCAGAAGCATAGGGATCCATTACTGGAGTCAGCTTATAGGATGTCTGCAGGAAGCTGGTGCCACGCGGGTCGGAGGTTCCCTTCGATTCCTTCAGCCAGTCGTGCAGGTTGAACCAGTCATTGCTTGGCATATCCTTCACCCATACATGCTCGAAACCACAATGGTTGAAAATCATATCCATCACCACCTTCAGCCCTTTGGCATGCGCCTCATCGACCAACTGGCGATACTGCTCATTGGTTCCGAAACGAGGATCCACACGATAGTAATCGGTGGTGGCATAGCCATGATAGGTGCTGTAGCCGAAATCATTGTCTGGAGAATTGTTTTCCAGCACAGGGGTAAGCCACAAAGCTGTTACGCCCAGCTCGTTGAAATAGTCGAGGTGCTGACGGATGCCTTCCAGGTCGCCACCATGACGCAGCGAATGCTGACTACGGTCTTCGCGATAGGTGTTCATGCCTTTGACCTGTGCAGGATGGTTCTGTCCTTGTGCAAAGCGGTCGGGCATCAGCATGTAGAGTACATCCTCGTTGGTGAAGCTGATGCGCTCGTCTCCGCTCTTCTCACGGTTTACCAGCGGGAATTTCACCAGCTGTTTCTTGCCGTCTTTCTGGAAGGTCAGCTTCATCTCGCCTGCCTGAGCACCTTGTAGGTTCAGATAGACGAACAGGTAGTTGGGGGAGTCAAGGGTTACGACGGAGTCAACGACAACGCCCGGATAATCGGTTGTCACGGTTGCTCCACCAATATTTTCTCCATAGACCATCAGCTGAACGGTCGGATCTTTCATACCGATAAACCAGTTGGCAGGTTCAATCTTCGTAATCTTTGGCTTTGCACTCATGCTCATGACGCTTGCAAGTAATGCGACTATCAATAATGTTCGTTTCATGGCTATTCTTTTTAATTATGTATAATCAATGCTGACTGTGGATCGACGGTGACATTACACCCCGCGATAGTTCCCAATCCTTGTTCGTTGATGACACCATCGCATGCCACAATGGTGTATTGGTCTTCCGGCACATCCACGATGCGTGGTTCACGGGAGCTGTTGAGGATGACGATGATGTCCTTCCATTCGTCGCCGCCAGCATGGTCTTTCAGGCGGAAAGCCACCAGACAGTCTTTTGTTGGCATAAACTCCAAGTGTTCGCGCACCAATTCGGCATTGCCCAAACGGAAAGCAGGGTGGTGCTTGCGCAGGGCGATGAGGTTTTTGTAGTAGTTAAACACCTGCGGATACTTCTCCAGATTGTTCCAATCGAGGTGGTTGATGCTGTCTGGTGATTCGAAAGAGTTGTGAACACCCTTCTTGTCGCGCAACATCTCTTCACCACTGAGCATAAACGGTACACCCTGAGAGGTAAACACAGCAGTCTGTGCCAGCAGGTCGAGGCGGATAAGCTCGTCTAATTGAGAATTTCCTTGTAAACCTGGAACAGATGCTTTCAGGCGGTCAACGAGGCACATGTCGTCGTGACAGCTGACATAGGAAATCATCTGGGTGGGTTCGAGCGCCCACGGCTCCTTGGAATAGTTCACCTTTGACATGTCAACCTGCGGATGAGCAATACCGCCAGCGATACCAAATTTCAGGCTCTCTTCCGCGCCAGGAAGACCAGCGAGGAACGCCCCTTTCGTATCGTCGCTGAACGGACCGCGAAGGGCATCGCGAATCTCATCAGAGAAGGCTGCAATACGCGGCATCTGCGAAACATGCGCTTTCATGGCCAACTTCTCATAAGGATAGGCGCACTCTCCTGCACTCCATCCCTCACCATATATAAATATGGTAGGATCGATTTCATCAACCGCCTTGCGGATGGCGTTCATCGTTTCGATGTCATGGATACCCATCAGGTCGAAACGGAAACCGTCGATATGATATTCGTTGATCCAATATTTCACCGACTCCAGCATAAACTTGCGCATCATCGGCTGGTTGGAAGCTGTCTCGTTGCCACAGCCGGAGCCGTTGGAGTAAGCCCCATCTTTTGTCTTCCTATAATAATAGTCCGGATAGGTTTTCTGGAAATTCGAGTGGTTAATGTCATAGGTGTGATTATACACCACGTCGAGGATGACACGGATGCCTGCCTGATGCAACGCCTGTACCATCTGTTTGAATTCCATGATTCGACAAGCGGGATCGTATGGGTTGGTGGAATAAGAACCATCAGGTACGTTGTAGTTTACAGGATCATATCCCCAGTTGTATTTGTTGTCGGCAAGGTGCTCCTCATCAATAGAACCGAAATCGTATGACGGTAGGATATGCACCGCATTGACGCCCAGCTTTTTCAGATGGGCAATCGCCTTCCGATCTGTCAGCGCCAGGAACTTACCCTTGTGTTCGATACCCGATGACGGATCAATGGAAAAGTCGCGGTGGTGCATCTCATAGATGATGAGGTCGGCAGGCGACTTCACAACAGGACGCTTGTCATTCTCCCATCCTGCAGGATTGGTTTCCTTCATGTCGAGGACACAGCCCTGAAGACCATTGACGCCAACAGCTTTGGCAAAAACGCCCACCGATTTCTCTTTACCGGCGATGAAGTTGTAGTTGGCATGATTCAAGTCACCTTTCACGACCAACGTCCAGATGCCGTCTTTGCCGTATCTCATTTTTACACGACGGATCTTGTTGCCAGTTTGATACTCAACCATTGCTTTCGCATCCTTCGGCGCAAACAATCGGAATGTCGTTGCCTCCGGCGTATAGGTCACCTCGTCGAAAGAGAAATCTTGAGCGGAGACAGTCGTCGCTATCATCAGCATCATCATAGAAATTAGTAGTTTCATATTCTTATACGTTTATTATTACTTCCTTATCAATGAAATGGCAAAGCCACCAGCGGGTGCTTCGTTCAGTTTCAGCACATCACCCTTCTTCACCGTTTTCTTGGTGATGGTGTATGCCTTTGGATTCTTCTCATAGTGAGCATTGGGTGCATCGGCATAGATGGTACACTCATAGGATTTTCCTGAATCGAGAAAATCGAGCGAAAGTTTGCAAAAATGACCGGTTTCATCGCATTTTCCACCCACAAACCAGTTGTCGGTACCCTTTGCCTTACGTGCAACGGTGATGTATTTGCCTGGTTCAGCCTCCAAGTAGCGTGAGTCGTCCCAGTCGCAGGCCACATCACGGATAAACTGGAAGGCATCCATGTATTTGGCATAGTTCTCCGGCAGGTCGGCAGCCATTTGTAAAGGACTATACAGCGTCACGTAGAGTGCCAACTGTCCAACCAGCGTGGAATGGACAAAATGGTTGTTCTTACTCCAGGTGTTCAACTGTGTTTCCAGGATACCAGGCGTAAAGTCCATTGGTCCTCCCTGCAGACGGGTAAACGGAAGGATGAGCGTATGATTTGTTGCAGTACCAAAGAATGCCTCATATTCGCCTCCACGTGCACTTTCGTTACCAATCAGGTTCGGCCAGGTCCGGCAGAGACCGGTAGGACGGGTAGCCTCATGTGCGTTGACCATGATATGATGCTTTGCAGCCTCCTTTATACAGTACAGGTAGTGATCGTTCATAGACTGACTGAAATGGTAGTCGCCACGGGGGATGATGTCACCCACATACCCGCTTTTCACCGCATCGTAACCATATTTGTTCATCAGCGTGAAGGCATCCTCCAGATGACGCTCATAGTTCTGTGCACTGGAGCTGGTCTCATGGTGCATCAGCAACTTTACACCTTTGGAATGGGCATAGTCGTTTAAGGCCTTGATATCGAAATCCGGATAGGGCGTGACGAAGTCGAAGACATCACGTTTCCAATGGTTTGCCCAGTCTTCCCATCCTACATTCCATCCTTCTACCAGCACTTGGTCGAGTCCGTTTTCGGCTGCGAAGTCGATGTATCGGCGCACCTTTTCGTTGTTGGCACCATGCGTACCGTTCGGTTTAACTTTGTTCCAGTCTATCTGGTCGAGTTTGACCGACGGGAATTCATTGGTATAATGCCAATTGCTCTTGCCGACAATCATCTCCCACCATACGCCACAGTATTTGACAGGATGAATCCAGCTGGTATCCTCAATCTTACAGGGTTCGTTGAGGTTGAGGATCAGGTTGGACGACAAGATGTCGCGGGCATCGTCGCTGACCATGATTGTACGCCAAGGCGACTGACAGGGTGTCTGCATGCATCCCTTCAAGCCTGTACCATCCGGCGTCAGCCAAGAGGTAAAGATGAAGTTACTTTCATCCAAGTTCAGGTGCATGGTGGCATAGTCAACACAGGCAGCCTCATGGATGTTGATGTACAAACCGTCATCGGTCTTCAGTTGCAAGGAGGTCTGCACACCAGTCGGCGAGAAGAGGGTGGCTGATGAGTTCCATTTGCTTTCTTTGACAGATTGCTCATAGAATGACGGAATCTCCGACAGTTTAGAGGTGTTGATGGTATATTCCTGCGTGTCGTAGTCGCCAGGAATCCACCAGGCCGTATGATCGCCCGTCATCGCAAACTGCGTCTTCTCCTCCTTGATGATAAAATAGTTCAGATCTTCCTGCTGTGGGAATTCATAGCGGAAACCGATACCATCGTCATAGACGCGGAAACGGATAATCATTTTACGGATATGTGCTTCAAGTGCTAGACCACAGTCATTGCCGTGACCTCTATAGACTGGTTCTTCAATCCTTTGTACCAGTTTAACGGCCATCTCGTTATAGCAGTTGCGGATGGTTGCTGTCTCACCCCAGACGGGTTTCCAGGTTTCATCCACAGTGCAGTCCGTTACATCTTCTATATAGAAATCTTCCAACAAATCGGTCTCGTCGAATCCCCTGCTGGCGTGTTTGTCTTTGGCCAGTTCAAATCCTAATGTGGAGGGTTTGATAACGGTTTTCCCCTTATAGGTCATCTCATAAGTGGGAACACCGCGGTCGCTGACACGGAATGTGACGGCAACCAACCCGTTGGGTGACATCATGGTTTGTGCTGTCGCTGCCCAAGGCAGCAACAGCATCCAGATGAATAGTTTGAGTCTATGCATAGTTATCTGTTTGTTGATGGTTAGGCTCTGCCAGCATGGCTGATGAGTTCAATGAGGTTGGCTTTGTAGTCAACATTCTCCATCAGTTCCTCAATGCCCACATGCATGCGGTAGCGCCAATAGTGTTTCGGATTTGCCGGAATGTTGATACGCTCGGCATCTGCATCGGCTAAGCGCAGTTTCTCGTCAATGGCAAACCAGTCTTGCAGTGCGATGACACACAGCATCGACGGACTGGTGAGATGACGGGAGATGATGTCGCGAGCCAACCAGCCTGGGAGCGGATGCGGCGCAGCATCACCACGATGGAGTATGGTGTTGTAATACTCCTGCGTACGGTCCCAGTCTTCATCCCACCACTGGCGCAGTGTCGGCATGTCGTGAGAAGAGATCGTGCAGACAGAACGGTATGGGTTGCGCGAAAGGCGACCGAAGCGCAACGTCGGGTCTTTCGGCATACTCTGCAGTTCCAGACTCAAAATGCGCAATTCGTTCATTACCCATGCAACACAGTCGGGTACCATACCAAGGTCTTCAGCGCAAACCAACATCCGTGTGGCATTCACCAGACGCGGCAGTTTCTTCATCGCCTCCCGATACCAGAACTGGTTGTTACGACGATAGAAGTAATCGTTGTACAGGCGGTTGAAGACATACTTGTCGCTGTCGTTCAGACTCTCATAGATAAAGTCGAACTGTACGCTGATACGCGGATGGAACACATCCGGATTCTTGTGGTCACGTACGAAGAGCACATCACTGATCAGTGCATACAATGCATCACGCAGATTGGCAAGGGCAACCTTTCCTTCTTCGCTCTGCTCCTTTTGAACCTCCTGCTCATACCAGGCCTCCACCTTACGCTGAGTATCAAATTCAGGTTTCATCTGGTAATAGCCATATTGGGTAGGCTCAATGAAAGTCTGACGAATCATCTCAGCACGGTCGCCGAAGATACGGTCGAGCACCCAGTCGGTGATAAACGGTCTTGTAAACAGGTCTTCCTGCCAATGCAGACCATAGCCTTCGATTTCCTGACGCGTCAATCCCAATGCCGGCTGGAACTGTCCTAACAGTCCGTGTACGGAGTGGATCGGAATCTCCCAGATGCGGAAGAAGCCCAAGACGTGGTCAATACGATAGGCATCGAAGTACTGCGACATGTTCTGGAAGCGGCGTACCCACCACTGACAGCCGTCAGCAATCATCTCATCCCAGTTGTAGGTGGGGAATCCCCAGTTCTGACCGTTTGCAGAGAAATCATCGGGTGGGGCACCTGCCTGTCCGTTGAGGTTGAAGTAACGGGGTTCTGACCATACGTCGCAGCCATAGCGGTTTACGCCGATGGGGATATCGCCCTTCAGGATGACACCCTGTGCACGAGCATGGTCGTGAGCAGCCTTCATCTGCTGGCTCAAGACGAACTGTACATAATAGTAGAATGCCACCTGCTGGTATTCTTTCGTGTCAGGTGTGGAGAGTGCCTTGCGCTCTTTCTCGTTCCATGTGTTGTGGTCCGGCCATGTGGAGAAGTCGGCCGTACCGTTTGTGTCACGCAGATAGCAGTACTGTGCATACGGAACCAGCCACTGCTGTGTCTCCTTGAAGAATGTCTGGAACTCCTTGGATGCCATCACTGTCGCTCCTTCCTGTTCGAAGATAGCACGCAGGTAACGGTTTTTAGCATCGTTGACACGCTCATAATCAATCTGTGGCAGTGCGTTCAGCTCTTTCTGCAACGCTTCCATCTCTTTCCTCAACTTGACACTCTTGAGTTTCGGTAACTGGTTGAGGTCGGCATACTGCGGATGGAGTGCAAAGATGCTGATACAGCTATACGGATAGCTGTCTGTCCACGTATGGGTAATCGTTGTATCGTTGATGGGCAGGATCTGCAGCAGACGCTGATGGGTTGCTGCCACCCAGTCGATCATCTTTTTCAAGTCTCCGAAGTCGCCGACACCGAAGCTCGTCTTCGAACGAAGGGAGAATACGGGAATCAATGTTCCTGCACATTTCACGGGCGATACGGGGAAGTAAGCCTGCGAAAGTTCATAGACGACCACATCGCCGTCCTGCATATCGGGCAGTGTGACCACGCGGTTTTCGCCTTCTTCCCAGTAGATATCGTGAATCTCACCCTTTTCATCCTTCTTCCCATAGGAGATGAACTTGAACTCAAGGGTG
>CADBAP010000016.1 GCA_902792685.1 uncultured Prevotellaceae bacterium | reverse complement strand
GAATGTCTTTGGTAAGCCGGTCAATGAGGCCGAACTCGCCGAGAGATGAGATTTGCATTGTTTTTGTTTTTTCTAGGATACCCTAGGATGTTCTAGGATACCCTAGGAGGTTCTAGGAAGTTCTAGGATCTCTAGCTTTATGATCTTTTTATCATTTCACGCATGATGGTGGCCATGAGAGGTTGTGCCTTGTTGGCAGCCTCCTGAACCTCTTCGTGGCTTACCTCAACGGGAACGTCGAAGCCACCGAGGTCGGTGATGACGCTGACGCCGAAGGTCTTGATGCCGCAGTGGTGGGCAACAATCACCTCAGGAACCGTACTCATACCTACGGAGTCGGCACCCAGCTTGGCAAACATCCGGTATTCTGCCGGCGTCTCGAAGGTAGGACCCTGTGTGCCCAGATAGGTTCCGTGCTGCACCTTGATGCCGTTTTCCTTCGCAATCTCGTCGGCAAGGGCAACGAGTTCGTGGTCGTAAGCCTCATGCATATCCGGGAAGCGAGGACCTGTGGGGAAGTTCTTGCCGCGCAGCGGATGCTCTGGGAAGAAGTTGATGTGGTCGGTGATAATCATGATGTCACCTACCTTGAACTGCGGGTTCGTGCCGCCTCCGGCATTGCTGACGAAGAGCGTCTTGATGCCCAGCTCGTACATCACACGAACAGGGAAGGTAACCTCTTTCATGCTGTAGCCCTCATAGAAATGGAAGCGTCCCTGCATGGCGAGGATGTCCTTGCCGCCCAGTTTACCGAAGATCATCTTTCCACTGTGTCCCTCTACCGTTGATACGGGGAAATTGGGGATGTCGGAGTAGGGGATCTCGTACTTATCAGTAATCTCTGAAGCTAATTGTCCGAGGCCCGTTCCCAGAATGATGGCTGTCTTCGGACTTGTGGTCATCTTTGTTTTTAACCAAGATGCTGTTTCTTGAATTTTTTTGTACATAGCTTAAAATTTTATGGTTAAACAATTCTTCTTGATCCTGCATGAACTTGATTTCAACAGGTAAGACATATAAATGATTCCGTACATCGTCGCTCAGCCCCTCGACGGTTTCCAGTCGGGCGGCATCCTTCTCGGTGGTGATAATCATCTTCGGCTCAGGCAGCACCTCGAACATCTGGTTGATGCGGGCAATGTCTTTTGCCTTGAAATCGTGGTGGTCGGAGAAGGTGAGCGGTATCAGTTCGCTGCATAACGGCTTCAGGTCGAGGGTCATCTGCTGCGGTGAGGCGATACCTGTCAGCAGGAGTACATGCTGGTCGGAGATTTTGTCAAGTTCTTTTCGTTCGTTCCCGAAGAGCATAAACAGCTCACCGTATTCCAATGTGGTAAAGAACAGCGATTGGTAGGGGAAGAGACTCATCGCCCTCGTCAGCATGCGGTAGTGGATGGCCTTCAGGTCTTTCGGACACTTGGTGATGATGACGATGTCGGCACGTGCCTTTCCCTCCTTCGGCTCGCGCAGTCGTCCTGCCGGCAACAGCATGTCGCTGATGATCAGCCGGTGGTAGTCAACCAGCAGGATGTTGATGCCCGGCTTGACATATCGGTGTTGGAAGGCATCGTCGAGGAGGATGACGTCCGTATCTTTCGTTGCCTCATCTTGCGTAAGGTGGTCGATACCCTCACAGCGGTTCTTGTCAACGGCCACGTAGATGTCAGGAAATTTCTTCTTCATCTGATACGGCTCGTCACCGATGTCGCTCATAGGGGTATCTGCTTCGGCAAGCACATAGCCTGTGCTCTTGCGTTTGTATCCTCGGCTGAGCACCGCCACCTTCACCTGGTCTTTCAACAGGCGGATCAAGTATTCGGTATGCGGTGTCTTCCCTGAGCCTCCAACGGTGATATTGCCTACGGAGATGACGGGGATATCAAAACTACGGGATTTCAGGAACCCTAATTCAAACATTTGGTTCCTGATACCAATCACCATTCCGTACAGCATACTGAGTGGTGTCAGCCATTTCCGTAATTTAATGAAATCCCCTTCCAATTACCTGATGTTCATATAATAAGGTACGCGAGCTTGGATGGCGTTTTGACGACTCATGTCCTTGAGGAGAATGAAGGGTTCGTAGTATTCACCCATCATGAGCTTCATCTGGTCACCCAGGTAGTTGCTGCTGGTAGCACCCTTGAGGAGGGTAGTCAGCCAGTCTTCCTCTGCCGGATATGACTCCGTGTAGTAGTCGTCGAGCTTTGCCAACTGAGCAGCTTTGGCAATGGCAACGTTCAGGTCGCCTAACTGGTCAACGAGCTTGATCTTCAACGCGTCCTTGCCAATCCAGACATGTCCCTGTGCGATGGCCTCCACCTGGTCGGTGGTCATCTTACGACCTTCTGCCACACGCTGACGGAACAGCTTATAGCCGCGGTCGATATAGGTTTCCAGTATGCGCATCTCCTCAGCATTGAACGGACGGGCATTGGTGCCGAACGCACTGTTGGCGTTGGTCTTCACCTCATCGAACTTCACACCCAGTTTCTGCGTCAGCAATTCGCTGGCATCCGGGAACATACCGAAGATACCGATGCTACCGGTAAGTGTTGTAGGCTCTGCCACAATCCAGTTGGCTGGTGCACTGATATAATAGCCGCCGGAAGCCGCCATACCACCCATTGATACGACGACGGGCTTTTTCTTTTTCAGTTCCATAATCTGGTGCCAGATCTGCTCGGAAGCGTAGGCGCTGCCGCCACCGGAGTTGATGCGGAAGACAACCGCCTTCACGTCATCGTCGTTCATCAGTTCCTCCAGGTCCTTGCATACTACCTGTGCATCAATCTCGTGTTCCTGTGACATCGGATTGCTGGCGGCACCATCGACGATGCTTCCGTAAGCATAGTAAACGGCAATCTCTTCGCCTTCCGATTTCTCGTCGGGCAGGGCAGCTACCTCAGCGATGCTCATCTGGTTGATGTCGTCGTCCTCGTCAATCTCCAAGAGTTTCTTTACCTCTGTCTTGATCTGGTCGGTATAGAGCAGCTTGTCAACCAGTTTCATGCTGACATACTGGTTCGGATCGGCAAACGCGATGAGGCTGTCGGCATAGGCGTTCAGCTGGTCAACGGTGAGGTTGCGGCTGGCACCGACTTCCTTGGTGACATCCTCCCAGATACCATTGATATAGGCCTGCGTCTGTTCGCGGTCCTCATCACTCATCTTGTCGCCAGTGAACATCTCAGTAGCACTCTTATAAGAACCCACCTTGGCAACCTGAATCTTCACACCGAACTTGCTGAGCAGGTCTTTCACGAAGATTGGCTGTGCGGCAATACCGTGCCAGTCGATCATACCCTGCGGGTTCAGATAGACCTTGTTGGCAACCGATGATAAATAATAGGTGGCTTGTGTATAGGTATCAGCGTAGGCAACAATCCATTTGCCGCTCTTGCGGAAGTCGGCCAATGCTGCTCGCAGTGCCTGCATGGAGGCATAGGAGTCAGGAGCGAATGCGCCGGCCTCGATATAGATACCTTTGATGTCATTGTTCTTCTTTGCCTTGTCGATAGCAGTAAGCATCTGGTCGAGACCCATCGCAGCTTCTTCGCCGCCCATGAACTCTGTCATCACATTGCTGTTCGACCGTTCTTCCATTTGTCCGGTGAGGTTCATCACCAATACGGAGTTGCTTCTTACTTCTGTTTTCTGTTCTGCGGAAGCAATCATTCCCACCAAACCGATAACCATGAAAATGCCCATGATAACCGTAAACAGGATGATACCTGTGATGGTGGCTAATACATACTTAAAAAACTCTTTCATCTTGTTAATAGGTTTTTTGTTGTGAAATATTTTGCAAATATACAAGTATTTCATGAAACAACCAAAAAAACTCGAACAGATTTGTTGAAGTATAAATAAAATGTTATATATTTGCAACTTCAATTGTCACAAATCTGATTAAAAAGAAGATTATCTGAATATGGAATATATGTCACAGGAGGGCTACGACAAACTCGTGGCTGAACTCCGTCAATTGGAAACCGTTGAACTGCCGCAGGTGCGTGAGGCGATTGCGGAGGCACGCGACAAGGGCGACCTCAGCGAGAATTTCGAGTATCATGCCGCCAAGCGTGAGCAGGGCAGGCTGCTGAGTAGGATACGCTATAAACAAAAGGTGTTGGAGCATGCACGCGTCATCGATACTTCCAGACTCGACAACGACAGTGTGGGACTGCTCAGTAGGGTAGAGATGACGAATCTTGCCAACAACAACCGGATGACCTACATGATTGTGAATCCGCACGAGGCGAATATCCGTGAGGGAAAGATTTCCATCAAGTCGCCAATTGCCCAGGCATTGTTGAACAAGAAGGCAGGCGATGTCGTCGAGGTACGCGTGCCGGCAGGACTGCTGAAACTCAAAATCGAGAAAACTGAAATCGTTTAGGATATGAAAAAATGGATGATAACCTGTTTGCTGGTATGCGTATCGCTGCTGGCAAACGCACAGGGATTGAAAAAGGTGTATGACGAAAACGTCAACCCGTTGGAACAGATTGACCAGGCACTTGCTACAGCCCGCAGCGAAGGGAAGTACGTGATCTGTCAGGTCGGTGGCAACTGGTGTCCGTGGTGTCTGCGTTTTGCTGATTTTATCACGAACGACAGCACTATCAGCAAACTCGTTGCCGACAACTTCGTGTATATCCACGTAAACTATAATCCTGCTGAGGATGATGCTGTCAAGGTGCAGCGGGGCAAGGCGATGATGCAACGGCTGAACAATCCCCGTCGCTTTGGGTTCCCTGTCTTCGTGGTGCTGAACGGCGAAGGGAATGTGCTTCATATCCAGGACTCCAGTTTTCTGGAGGAGGGGAAGAGCTACAACCAGCAAAATGTGATCCGTTTCTTTAAAAACTGGACACCGAAGGCGGTGGAAGAAATCAAATATTGAAAGCCATGCGAAAGATTATCGTTACCGTAGCCCCCGTTTGTCATGTGGGCAAGGAGATACCAGCCGAGTGCAAGAATCCGCTGACGCCAGAGGAGATCGCGGAAGATACCATCAATTGTTATAAGGCGGGAGCCTGCGAGGTGCACCTGCATACCCGCGACCTGCAGGGAAATCCGACATTCGAACTGGATGTGTTCCGCCAGACGATTGGCCTTATCCGTAAGGAGACCGATATGATTGTGCAGGGATCGACAGGCGGTTTATCGACGCTGACGCTTGCTGAGCGCTGTGTCAGTCTGAATGTGCCGGAGGTAGAGGTGGCATCGCTCAATATGGGTTCTGTCAACTTCGGCGAGACGGTATATGTCAACACGATGCCCGACCTGCGCTACTGGGCGAAGCGCCTTGATGAGACCCATACCGTTCCTGAGATGGAGCTTTTCGACCTCAGCCATGTAGAGTGTGCAACGCGTTTGGCTGATGAAGGCGTGCTTCACCGTCCGCTGCACTATAACTTCTGTGTGGGTCCAGGCAACAGCAGTAACCTCTCTGCGACAGGCCGTAACCTTGCGATGCTGTGTTCGCTGATGGAGCCAGGTACTTCGTGGGGTATCACGCACGACTCGATGAAAGATTTCTCGATGCTCGCTTGTGCAATCGGTATGGGAGCCAGCGCCGTACGTGTAGGCTTTGAAGACAGCTTCTACTATGCGCCAGGCAAACGGGCACATACGAATGCCGAACTCGTGGAACGCCTTGTTGCCCTCATCCGCATGATGGGCTGCGAACCCGCTACACCAGACGAGGCACGCAGGATGCAACATATAAAGGTCTAAGGTCGAAGGTCAAAGGTCTAAGGTCTAAGGTCGAAGGTCTAAGGAAACTTGTCTTCTTGTCTTCTTGTCTTCTTGTCAACTTGTCAGACACAGGGCACGTTGGGAACAATCTGCCCCATCACCGTCGCAATCCGTACGGAGAGTCCTTTGGTCAGTATATCGTTTGAGGTGATGCCGCCCTTGCCAACCAGATAGGCAGGAGTAAACGGCAGACGGCGCACGATGTCAACGAGGAAGTCTGATACCTGCTGTCCCAGATGCTGACGGCGGTCGGCATCATCGATGCGCAACTCTTTTCGCGAGGTATAGACAACGGGTGTCAGTCCCATACGAACCGCCTCAGACAGCTCGTTCATCACATCCTGCATCATAGCGTCTGGTTCATGGAGGATACGAAGCACATCAACCTCCACTCCCTTGGTGCCTTTTTCTGCCAATAAAGCCTTTAACTGACGGGTCGTTTTATTGACATGCGACCCAACGACAAAACAGCCAACCCCTTCTTGGCGTTTCAGCATGGTGCGGTCTAATAGCGGCCGGTCGGCAATACCGCTCATCGCCTTGGGGAACGATGAGGAACTGCGCACGACAATCGCTTCTTTCTCCTGTGTGGCGGCTGCGAGTTCCTGTTTCAAGGTTGCACAAAAGGTGTGTAGCTCGTCATACGATGCCGCATTCACAATCTGATAGTCGTTTGGCTGTGCCCCTTTCTCCCGGATGTAGTCTTCCAGTACAGAGGTATGATAGGCAAATACATTGTCGCGGGCAAACTCCGTTTCAGAGACAGGAACGAGCCGTTCGCCGTCTTTCATATAATGAACACCATCAATGGTGACTCGCCCAGCCTCAATGAAGGCGGGAACGAACGGAATCTGTCGGCGCACATGATAGCCGTGCTGCGTGAGCACCTGCATCATCACCTGCGGTTCCAAGGGGAAATGCCCACGCAGACAGGAGTCGCTACGGCTGACACATACCAGCTGCAGGTGGTAGTCTTCGTTTACCCGTACCACCATCTCCATCGCCTCGCGCATCACCCGTTCGGCATCTTCTCTAGTCATTGCCCGCGTGTTCGTAAGGATATAAAAGAAAGGTACGTCGTCATTGAACGCCGCACGTACCGATGACTCGCTCCAATCGGTTATCAACTTACAGCCGTGAACGGTCTGAATTCCTGTTGGGTCGTCGTCAAGAACAACCAATTTTATTTGACAATTTAACATAAAAATCAAGTTTACAAGTTTACAGGTATACAGGTTTACAGGTTTCCTTCGACCTTGACCTTTGACCTTTGACCTTCGACCTCCTTTAGGCTGAGATCTATACGATCGACTTCGTTGGATTGATGAAGGCAAAGAGGATGGAACTGATGATGAGCATGCCGGCAATCATGTAAAGGGGCAGGTTGTAGTTGCCGGATGACTGTACCAGTTGTCCGAACAAGATGCCACAACAGAAGCCTCCGATATTGCCCGCCGTATTCATTGCTCCGGCAATCGTGCCGGCATGATGTTTCCCAAGGTCGATGCACAATGCCCATGCTGACGGAAGCATCAAATCGAAGATGCCAAAGCAGAGCGACAGGAAGATGAATACCGCCATCTTTCCTGGGATGAATGCCGCCAGGAACATACATGCGGCCGATAGTGCTAACGATGTACTACCCAATGCTTTGCGACCAATCTTTAAACCATATTTCGAAGATAGTTTGTCTGTCAGGTAACCGCCGTAGATATTGCCCACCATACTCATAATAAATGGTACGGCTACGGCGTATGTCAGTTCGCTCTTTTCGAAGCCGCGACCCAACTCCATGAACGTGGGGAACCAGCTGAAGAAGAACCAACTGCCGAAGGCATAGAAGAAATACATCGCGCAGATAATCCAGAACTGTGGGGAGCGGAGAATACGATGCCAGAGAGACCCATCTGAAGCCACAGCCGAAGACCCATATCGTTCCTCTTTCTCCCTCCCTTTGGGAGAGTCGGGGTGGGGCCGGTTTTGCAGGGGGCTATCTCTATAATACCAATACCATACAGCAGCCCAGACGATGCCCAAAGCACCGAGCAGGTAGAAGGCTGTTCGCCAGCCCACTGTTGTCATCACGGGGATGACGACGAAAGGTGTCAGGGCGCCGCCCATACGACTGGCCGCCCAAACAAATCCCTGTGCTTTGCCCACTTCCTCTTTCTTAAACCATCGGCTGATGACACCCGTTGAACAGGGTGATGAACCTGCTTCGCCGATACCGAACATAAACCGGATGACCAGTAATGAGGCGAGTCCGCCAGCCATTCCCGTGAAAGCGGTAAACAAAGACCACCACAACACAATCAGTGCCAGTACCTTCCGGTGTCCTTGCCGGTCTCCGAAGGCTCCCATCGGTATCTGCATCAGTCCGTAAGACAGGATAAAGGCACTCTGTACCCATCCCCATTGTAAGGGGGTGAGGTTCAGGTCTTTGATGATTTCCGAACCAGCCACGCTGATGTTGATGCGGTCGAGGAAGGTGACCACACCCAGGATGACCAGCATGACAAGGATGATGTTTTTTGATCCCCCTAAGTTAGGGGGTTGGGGGTCTGAACGCTTTACCTTTCCTTCCTTTGAAATCTTATATTCCATTGATTAGTTTTTATATATTCCTTAATTTTATTGACAACACCATCTATGTTGTTCTCTATTTCTTCGTTGTTAAAACGCAAAACGCGAATTTCATGGTTCCTATGCTATTTGTTCAGACCCCCTGCCCCCTAACTTAGGGGGTTAAGGAACTTCCGCAAGCCTTTCACACCAGAAACAGGACTCGACAAGACGGGTTTGCCAGTCAGTTCGCTGAGGCGTTGTTCCATGCGGGCCATAGAACCCTGTGCCAACACAAACAGATCCACTTGGTCAGCAATCTTCGCAGCTGCTTCCGCAATCAGACGGTCGTGTGTTTCACCATCTCCACTCTGTCCGGCTTGGAAGGCGCCGTCGGCGAGTCCATCTACTAATACCACCTCCTTGCCCGCTTCCTTTGCCGCGTTCTCCAGCAGGCGACGCGTAGGTTCCAATGTGGTTGGCAGGGTAGAGATGACACCGATGCGCTTGGCACTGTTTACGGCCTCAACCGCCATCGGGTAGTCGATGCGGAATACGGGAATCGGTGCGATGGTGTTGCCCAGATCGGCAATGTCGCCTACTGATGAACAGCAGTTGAACACGACATCGGCTCCGGCATCTGCTGCATTCATGTAATAACTCAGCAGGCGGCGCTTGACAGCTGGTGTCACTTTGTTGTTGGCGATAACCTCTTGGATAAGCGAATCATCAGCGATGTGGTTCAGTTTAACTTCCGGAAAATATTCCTTGAAAATTTTTGTCAATGGCTCCACGAGTGCCATTGCGGTGTGTACAGCTACAACTTTTTTCATTTTTATATGGTTTTTAGTGTTTGTTTTATGAATGACGAATCAATGGGGAAAAAGTCTATAAGTCATTTTGATTTGTTTTTTTATGAAAAACATTTTTCTCTGTTTATTTTGTATAGCACGTTTATTTGTCGTACCTTTGTCATCGTTTTACGACCATCGTGATGACCGCAACAAATAGACAAATTCTGAACATTGCGGTACCGTCGATTATCACGAATATCACGGTGCCGCTTTTAGGACTGGTGGATGTTGCTATTGTCGGACACATCGGCGATGCAGCATATATCAGTGCTATTGCTATTGGGTCCATGCTCTTCAATATTATCTATTGGGTGTTTGGCTTCCTACGCATGGGGACCAGTGGAATGACGGCACAGGCCTATGGACAACGCAACTTCCCGGAGATGTGGCGGCTGCTTGTCCAGTCGATGACGGTGGCGATGGGGGTTGCCTTTATATTCTTGCTCCTCCAGTATCCTGTTCGTGAGGCAGGTCTTTGGTTCATGAACACTCCAGAGGCAAGTAGGCCGTTGGTACGTGACTATTTCAACATCTGTATCTGGGGCGCTCCTGCCATGTTGGGACTCTACGGATTATCAGGATGGTATATTGGCATGCAGAACACCCGTATCCCGATGCTGGTGTCCATCCTTCAGAATGTGGTGAATATCCTGATGAGCCTGCTGTTGGTCTTTGGACTGGAGATGAAGATAAAAGGTGTGGCGACGGGTACGCTCATTGCACAGTGGGTGGGGTTTGGTGTTGCCCTTCTATTCTGGTATGTCAACTATCGCAGGCATTTCCGGAGGACAGGTTTACAAGAAAACAAGGATACAAGATTACAAGAAAACAAGGATACAAGATTACAAGTATCCTCGTTCCCACGCTCCCTCGTTCCCTCGTTCCCTCGTTTCTTCTCTGTCAACCGCGACATCTTTCTGCGCACTATAGCATTGGTGGCGGTGAATACCTTTTTTATATCTGCTGGAGCTAAGCAGGGAAGTCTTATTTTGGCTGTGAATACATTGCTGATGACGCTCTTTACGTTGTATTCCTATTTCCTTGACGGATTCGCCTACGCAGGTGAGGCTGTGGGCGGACGCTACTGGGGCAGCAAACAGTTGCAGCCTTTCCGTGAGGTTACCCGTGGACTGTTCCTGTGGGGCGGGGGAGTCATGCTCCTTTTTACGGTCATATATGCTATTGGCGGTGCACAGTTCCTGCATCTGCTGACCAATAATGAAGATGTGATACGTGCTTCTGCTGCTTACTTTCCTTGGGCATTGGTGATTCCTCTCTGCGGACTGGCAGCTTTCATCTTCGACGGACTCTTCATCGGGATGACGGCTACACGTGGTATGCTCATCTCTTGTGTGACGGCAACTGTCGTCTTCTTTGTTTTCTATGTGTTATTGGAACCTTATTGGAAAAATCACGCCTTGTGGCTTGCTTTCGTGCTGTTTCTTTTTACACGTGGTTTTGTTCAATACCTCCTTTTTCGGAAGGCAACAAAAAAAATATCGTGATTTTATTTTGTATTGTTTCCAATTTGTATTAATTTTGAGGCGGATAAACGTAAGAACTATGAGAAAAGTATTGATTCTGTTGTTGGGAATATGCTGTCAGACAGTGTATGCTCAGAAGGTTAAGGATATGCCTGCGTTTGTGTATTATATGAATAAGACGAACATGCAGGTGGTGTATTGGGAGGCAGTCAACAAGACAGAAGACAGCGACCTCTCCTGGGAAATCCAGAACGATTTGCGCCAGAACGCTTCCCGTTATACAAAGCTGCTGATGGACGGCGGCAAGGTGGAAGACGTGAAATTTACGGGTGAGATTCTGAAGGACGACCAAGGTGAAGATGCATTGAACGGCAGTCTGCGCAACCAGTGGTATGCGATGCAGGGACTGAAATATCAGTTCGCCCACCCAGAGAAAGTGAAGGTGGTCGATGAGCCGTTTACCTATTCTTTCGATCTGTTGCTGACACCTGAGTATCTGAAAGCTCATAAGCAGTTGCCCATCAAGCAGCTGAAAGACAAGGAAGGTGGATATACCAAGGAGATGCCTGCCAATATTGTGAAGCAGTTTGAAAAACGGTTTGGAATGAAAGCAGACCGCTCTACGGCAATGGCGACCATTGGCGGCAGATATACGTACGGAATCATCCAGTTCAAACCTGTCGGCAATAAGGTGTTGGCGCTGGATGTGCTGGTCGACAAGGATAAGTCCTATTGTATCCAGCGTGAAGGACAATACGACGGACCGGATTCGTTCTCGGTCTGGAATGTGGATGATGGCGGCGAATATTTCCCCAGTTATATCATCGGTGCCTTTGACAGTACTGCCGGACCGGAGTTTTATTTCGTAAGATGGGCGCCTGAGAGTTGCGTGATTGGTACCCTTACGCTGAAAAACAAGACACTGAGCCGCTATGATATCGGTATCTATTATGTCTATGCCGAAAATTCTCAACCGTAGGTATAACGATAACTCCCACTTTAACTTCCCTTTTAACTTCCCTTTATCTTGAAAAAGAGAATATTGTTTGTGTGCTTGGGTAATATCTGCCGTTCGCCAGCGGCAGAAGGGATTATGCGGGCACTGGTGGAAGAACACGGACTGGACGATGAAATCTATATAGACTCTGCGGGAATCGGTTCGTGGCATGTAGGTGAACAGCCCGATCGTCGTATGCGTAAACATGCGGCGCAACGAGGTTATGACCTCTCACCTTTGCGGGCACGACAGTTCCAGTCAGACGATTTTGAAAAGTTTGACTGGATTGTCGTGATGGACGAGGAAAACTATCAGGATGTGATGAGAAAAGCTCCCTCAATTCCTTCCCACAATAAACAGGCACAAGTGGTGCGGATGAAGGATTTTTTCAACCGTTTTAAAGGACAAGACTATGTGCCCGATCCCTATTATGGTGGTTCTGAAGGTTTCGAATTAGCGCTTGACATGATTGAAGACGGTTGCAAGGAAATGTTGAAGTCTTTGCAGCAAGAAGTATAAAAACAGCCTTTAAAATGCATAAAAATGCAAGGATTTGAGCTAAAATTGCATCAAATTGTAAAATAATTCAGTATTATGCATGAAGTATTAAGCATTTTTTGTAACTTTGCAGCCGTTTACATTAAAAGGTAAAAAGGTAAAAAATTAAAAAGGTAAAAAGTAATAAGATTCTATATGAAGAAAATTCAGATGACCACTCCGCTGGTGGAGATGGATGGTGACGAGATGACTCGTATTCTGTGGAAGATGATTAAGGATGAACTGATTCTTCCATTTGTTGATTTGAAAACAGAATATTTTGATTTGGGACTGCCGCATCGTGATGAGACCAACGATCAGGTAACGATTGATTCGGCTGAGGCAACCAAGAAATATGGTGTGGCTGTGAAATGTGCAACCATCACGCCCAATGCCCAGCGTATGGATGAATACAAGCTCCACAAGATGTGGAAGAGTCCTAATGGTACCATCCGTTCTATCTTGGACGGCACTGTTTTCCGTGCTCCAATTACTATTCCTTCTATCAAACCCGTTGTCAAGAACTGGGAAAAGCCGATTACCATTGCCCGTCATGCATATGGTGACGTATATAAGAGCGTAGAAATCAAGACCGACGAGCCTGGTGTTGCCAAACTGGTGTTTGAAGGAAAAAGCGGCAAGGTAGAAGAGGTCGTTATTCATGAGTTCACGGGTGAAGGTGTGATACAAGGTATGCACAACACGGATGCGTCAATCCGTTCGTTTGCACACTCTTGTTTTAAGTTTGCCATCGACACCAAGCAGGACTTGTGGTTCTCTACGAAAGATACCATCTCTAAAAAATACGATGCCCGTTTCCGTGCTATTTTCGAAGAACTCTATGAGCAGGAATACAAGACACAGTTTGAACAGTTGGGCATCGAATACTTCTATACACTGATTGATGATGCTGTGGCACGTGTCATCCGTTCGAAGGGCGGCTTTATCTGGGCTTGCAAGAACTATGACGGCGACGTGATGAGTGATATGCTCTCGACAGCCTTCGGTTCATTGGCAATGATGACGAGTGTACTCGTTAGTCCGGAAGGAAACTATGAGTTTGAGGCGGCTCACGGAACTGTGACGCGTCACTATTATAAATACCTGAAGGGTGAAGAGACCTCCACCAACCCGATGGCAACCATCTTTGCCTGGAGCGGTGCGCTGCGTAAGCGTGGCGAACTGGATGGATTGAACGACCTCGTTGCTTTCGCCGACAAGCTGGAGGCTGCTTGTTTGGATACATTGAACGAGGGCATTGTAACCAAGGATCTTGTGAACCTGATGGAAGGTGTTGAGCCGAAGCCGCAGACTTCAGCTGGCTTTATCGCAGCTATCCGCGAACGGTTGGAGAAATAAAAGACCCTCCCCCCAGCCCCTCCCTGAGAAGGAGGGGAGCGGTTAGGGGACGTGGTAGAATAAGGATGAATCGTCAAATTGTAAAATTGTAAATCGTCAAATAGTGAAATTGATATGATATTAGATATTGATATGTTGAAAGCGTTCTATGCCGACTATGCTCAGACGGTAGAAGATGCAAAGAAAATTCTCGGCCGTCCTATGACGTATGCCGAGAAAGTGTTGTATGCCCATATATATAATAAGGTGGACGTGAAAGTGTTCAAGCGTGGTGAAGACTACGTGAATTTCCGTCCGAATCGTGTGGCCATGCAGGATGCAACAGCGCAGATGGCACTGCTGCAGTTTATGAATGCCGGTAAGGACAAGGTAGCTGTGCCGGCATCGGTACACTGCGACCATTTGATACGTGCCGATGTGGGTGTCGATACCGACCTTCCTACCGCCTGCAAGACGAACAAGGAAGTCTATGATTTCTTGAGCAGCGTATCAAAGAAGTATCATATCGGTTTCTGGGGACCAGGTGCAGGTATCATTCATCAGGTTGTGTTGGAAAACTACGCATTCCCTGGCGGTATGATGGTAGGCACCGACTCCCATACGCCCAATGCAGGAGGACTGGGAATGGTGGCTGTAGGTGTCGGCGGTGCCGATGCTGTGGATGTGCTGACTGGTCAGCCGTGGGAGTTGAAGATGCCGCGACTCATTGGTGTGCATCTCACAGGAAAACTCAACGGATGGGCTTCTCCCAAAGATGTGATTCTGAAGATATTGGGTATTCTCACTGTGAAGGGTGGTACGAATGCTATTCTTGAATATTTTGGTGAAGGTGTTGCCACCTTATCAGCCACAGGACGCGCTACCATCTGTAATATGGGAGCCGAACTGGGTGCTACCTGTTCCATTTTCCCCTTCGACGGTCGTGCTGCTGACTATCTGCGTCAGACCGAACGCGATGAGATTGCTGCATTGGCAGAAGCGAATGCAGCTGCGTTGCGCGCTGATGATGAGGTGTTGGCACAGCCGTCATCATACTACGATCAAGTATTAGAGATCAACCTCTCTGAGATAGAGCCGCATTTGAATGGTCCGTTTACCCCTGATGCTGCGACGCCGATATCAGAGATGAAGACCAAAGGACCGAAGGAAGACTATCCGATGGTGGTTGAAGTGGGTTTGATAGGTTCCTGCACCAACTCCAGTTATGAGGACTTGGCGCGTGCGGCATCGGTCGCTCGTCAGGCTACAGCGAAGAATTTGGAAGTGAAGGCACAGCTGATTATCAATCCAGGCTCAGAGCAGATTCGCTATACGGCAGAGCGTGATGGTATTCTCGACGACTTGAAGAAAATCGGTGGTGTCATTATGACTAACGCTTGCGGTCCTTGTATCGGACAGTGGAAGCGCCATACCGATGACAATGAGCGCAAGAATGCGATTGTCACCTCGTTCAACCGTAATTTCCGCCGTCGTGCGGATGGTAATCCCAATACCTATGCCTTTATAGGCGGACCAGAGATGACAGTTGCTTTGGCGATTGCAGGACGTTTGGACTTCAATCCGGCGGTAGATAAACTGACCAATAAGGATGGGGTAGAGGTGATGCTCGATGAACCGACAGGCGATGTGTTCCCACCCAAGGGCTTTGCAGTAGAGGACAAAGGGTTTACGGCTCCTTCAGATGCGAATGCTGACGTAGAAGTGGTCATCAATCCCACATCGAACCGTTTGCAGAAACTGGAACCCTTTAAGCCTTGGGATGGTCAGGACTTGACTGATATGCCGCTATTGATTAAGACACAGGGAAAGTGTACCACCGACCATATTTCGATGGCAGGTCCTTGGCTGAAGTTCCGCGGTCACCTGCAGAACATCTCCGACAACTTGCTGATGGGTGCTGTAAATGCCTTCAATGGTGAATCAAACAAGGTGAAATGTCAGTTGTGCGGTAATTATGTAGAAGTTTCGACGGCGGCCAAAGCCTATAAAGAAAAGGGACTCTCCAGTATTGTTGTCGCTGAAGAAAACTATGGTGAAGGATCCAGTCGTGAGCATGCGGCTATGGAGCCTCGTTTCCTGAATGTGAAGGTTGTACTGGCCAAGAGTTTTGCCCGTATCCATGAGACGAACTTGAAGAAACAAGGTATGCTTGCGCTGACATTCGTCAACAAGGACGATTATAATAAGGTACAGGAAGACGACCGGATTTCTTTGACTGGCTTGAAAGAGTTTGCTCCTGGTAAGAACTTGATAATCAGTTTAAAACATAGCGATGGTTCTATCGATAGTTTTGAGGTCGCACATTCGTATAATGAGGCGCAGATAGCTTGGTTTAAGGCTGGTTCTGCATTGAATGCATAAAGGAGCCCCCCTCTAAATCTCCCCAAGGGGAGACTTGTGAATGGGTAAGAATAGTTTGAAAAAAGAAAATGAAGAAAGAATATTTGATTTATAAGCTTAGTGATGAGGTCAAGAACTCGTGCAAGATAGACAACGAACTATTCTCAAAGTATGGTGTCAAACGCGGACTGCGTAACGAGGATGGTTCGGGTGTGCTTGTCGGTTTGACCAACATCGGTAATGTTGTCGGTTATGAACAAGGCGAGGACGGCAAGCCGAAGCCAACGGAAGGAAAGCTCTACTATCGCGGGTATGAGTTGGATCAGTTGGTGGCTCCGTTGCTGAAAGAAAAGCGATTTGGCTTTGAGGAAGTGGCCTTCTTGCTGCTGTCTGGAGAACTGCCGGATAAAGAAGAGCTGGCGGCATTCCGTGAGTTGTTGAACGACAATATGCCGCTCGACCATCGTACCATTGTCCATCTTGTTGACCTTGAAGGTACGAATATCATGAACATCCTGGCACGTTGCGTGTTGGAGATGTACACCTTCGACAGTAACCCTGATGATATTTCGCGTGACAACCTGATGCGTCAGTCTATTGAACTCATCGCGAAATTCCCGACGATTATCGCTTACGCATATAATATATACCGTCACTCTGAGCACGGCCGTTCGCTGCATATTCGTCATCCGAAGGAGAATCTCTCCATTGCCGAAAACTTCCTGTTTATGTTGAAACATGAAGACTATACGGAACTGGATGCCCGTACATTGGATCTGCTACTGATTACACAAGCCGAGCATGGTGGTGGTAACAACTCTACGTTTACCGTTCGTGTGACCTCGTCAACACGCACGGATACCTATTCCTCGATTGCTGCAGGAATCGGTTCACTGAAGGGTCCCTTGCACGGAGGTGCCAACATCAAGGTCATCAATATGTTCCATCACTTGAAGGAACAGATTCAGGATTGGACAGATATAACGGAGATCGATACCTATCTGAAACGGATGCTCAACAAAGAGGCTTACGACAGATCCGGTCTCATCTACGGAATCGGTCATGCGGTCTATACGATGAGCGATCCTCGTGCTGTTGAGTTGAAAAAACTGGCCGGCGAACTGGCAAAAGAGAAGGGACGTGAAGAAGAATATAACTTCCTGTGTCTGTTGGAACAAGAGGGTATCAAATGTCTGATGGAACATCGCAAGTCTCGTAAGCCTGCTTGTGCCAACCTCGATTTCTACAGTGGTTTCATCTATGAGATGATTGGACTGCCGCAAGAAATCTATACTCCTATCTTTGCAATGGCACGTATCGTTGGTTGGACGGCGCACCGAATTGAAGAGTTGAACTTCGAGGGGCGTCGCATCATCCGACCAGCCTACAAGAATATTTTGGAAACAAAGAAGTATATTCCCATCGAGGAACGATAAAAATACGAAAACGGTGAACGGATGTTCATCGTTTTTTTAGGGCCTAAATGAACATCGTCACCAAAAAAAAGTGCAAATATTTGGTGCATATGTTTTTTTTGTGTATCTTTGCCAACTAGATAAACAAACTGATAATACTAAAAATTTATAATCTAATAAGAAAAGCTTATGTCACAAGTAATTGGACACATTTCTCAGATTATCGGTCCGGTGATCGACGTGTATTTCGATACGAAGGGCGAGGATGCTGAGAAGGTGTTGCCTAAAATCTTTGAGGCGCTGCGTGTGAAACGTCCCGATGGTAGTGACCTGATTATCGAGGTGCAGCAGCACATCGGTGAGGACACGGTACGTTGTGTTGCGATGGACAACACGGACGGTTTACAACGAGGCCTTGAAGCGATTCCTGTGGGTTCGCCGATTCAGATGCCTGCAGGTGACCAGATTAAAGGTCGTATGCTGAATGTGGTAGGTCAGCCTATCGACGGTATGAAACAACTCGACATGAAGGGTGCCTATCCCATTCACCGCGAGGCTCCGAAGTTTGAGGAACTTTCCACGCAGAAAGAGATTCTGGCGACGGGTATCAAGGTCATTGACCTGCTGGAGCCTTACATGAAGGGTGGTAAGATTGGACTCTTCGGTGGTGCCGGTGTCGGTAAGACGGTGCTCATCATGGAGCTGATCAACAACATTGCCAAAGGTCATGACGGCTATTCGGTATTTGCCGGCGTGGGAGAGCGTACCCGTGAGGGTAATGACCTGATTCGCGAGATGATTGAATCGGGTGTTGTACGCTACGGAAAGAAGTTTGAAGAGGCGATGAAAGAGGGCAAGTGGGACTTGTCACTCGTTGATCCGGAGGAGCTGAAGAAGAGTCAGGCCACACTGGTGTATGGCCAGATGAACGAGCCGCCGGGTGCACGTGCCTCTGTGGCGCTGTCGGGTCTGACCGTTGCTGAGGGCTTCCGTGATAATGGCAGCCAGGACGGTGCTGCTGCCGACATCCTGTTCTTCATCGACAACATCTTCCGTTTCACGCAGGCCGGTTCTGAGGTGTCAGCCTTGTTAGGCCGTATGCCATCAGCCGTGGGTTATCAGCCGACGCTGGCATCGGAGATGGGTGCCATGCAGGAGCGTATCACTTCTACGAAAAAGGGTAGTATCACATCAGTACAGGCTGTGTATGTGCCTGCCGACGACTTGACCGACCCTGCTCCGGCTACAACGTTTACCCACTTGGATGCTACGACGGTGCTCTCGCGTAAGATTACGGAGCTGGGTATCTATCCCGCCGTTGACCCGCTGGACAGTACCTCCCGTATCCTCGACCCGCTGATTGTGGGCAAGGAGCACTATGAGTGTGCACAACGTGTGAAGCAGATTCTCCAGCACTACAACGAGCTGCAGGATATCATCGCCATCCTCGGTATGGACGAGTTGTCTGACGAGGACAAGCTGGTGGTGAACCGTGCCCGTCGTGTGCAGCGTTTCCTCTCACAGCCGTTTGCCGTTGCCGAGCAGTTTACCGGTGTTCCCGGCGTGATGGTCAGCATCGAAGACACCATCAAGGGCTTCAACATGATTATCGACGGCGAGGTGGACGACCTGCCTGAACAGGCCTTCCTTAACGTAGGTACCATTGAGCAGGCTATCGAGAAGGGTAAGAAGCTGATGGAAGCTGCGAAAGGATAGGTATAATTGACAATTTGACGATTTCACAAATTGACGCCAAATGGTATAATTTGTAAAATGGTAAATTGGTAAAATTGTAAAATCAAGATATGTTAAAGCTGAAGATCGTATCACCCGAAAAGGTTGTGTTCACCGGTGAGGTGAAGAGCGTGCTGGTTCCCGGAACTCTCGGAAGTTTCGAGATTCTGAACGACCACGCACCCATCATCTCGTCTCTGGAAAACGGAAAGGTGGAATATACGACCGATGCGGGCAAGACAAGTTTTGAGATCACGGGCGGCTTCGTCACTGTCAAGAAGAACGAGGTGAGCCTCTGTGTGGAGATGTAAGCATGAAGAAAGATCCAGTCGACAGAATCGCCAGGAAATACCACCAGATGAGCTTGTGGCTGATGACAGCCATCAGTTTGGTGGTGCTGGTTGTGATGAACGTCGCCTTGGATATGACGCTGCTCAACGGACTCGTCATCAGCGTGTGCTTCACATTCGTGTCCTCGATAGCCTATGGTGCTGCGTGGAAGGCTGTAGCCAAGTCTTCGCCAATGAATCTGGCAAAGTTCTATCTGGCCGCCACCGTCATCCGTATGTTGGCAGCCTTGGCTGTGGCAACGGTAGGCATCATCCTGCTGAAAGACAAACATGAATCGACGGGTTTCGCCATCATCTTCATCATCTTCTACTTGTCAATGCTGGTATTCGATACCATATTCTTCTCGCGAGTGGAAAAGAAAGGACTCAACAAATGATTGAGATTCTGACTGAACGGAAAATTATAAAATGACACAATGAAATATTTAAAACGATTGCTATTCCTCATGGCGCTGTTCATGACGCTCACCCCTGCTGTAGCAGCTGAGGAAGAGGGTGGGGGCGTTGACCTGCAAGCCATCCTTTGGGGACATGTCAAGGACAGCTATGAGTGGCACATTACCGACATCGGAGAAACTCCTCTTGTCATCCATCTGCCCGTCATCGTGCACGGAAGCACTGGCTGGCATGTGTTTATGAGCAATGAGATTGAGGAGGAACCCATTGAGTCGGGAAAGCTGAAAGGCTACAAGGAAGCAGGAAAGGGCACTGGCCTTTACATTGCTCCGGCGGGCAGCCTCTATGAAAACAGAATCGTAGAGGTAGCAGCCGACGGCACTGAGACACGGCCGTTCGACATCAGTATCACCAAGAGTGTGGTGGTGCTGTTCATCGATGCCATTCTCCTGCTGCTATGCGTGCTGATTCCTGCACGCTGGTGCCGCCGTCATAAAGCTGACGACCCAGCACCGAAAGGCTTTGTAGGCTTCATGAATATGTTCATCACATACGTCTATGACGATATCATCGAACCGGCATTGGGCAAGGAGGCGCCGAAGTACGCACCGTATCTGCTTACGTGCTTCTTCTTTATCTTCATCGCCAATGTGATGGGCATCATGCCGTTCCCACCGGGAGGCGGTAACCTGACGGGCAACATCACCATCACCTTCTTCCTGGCGGTGTGTACGTTGCTTGTTACCAACTTCTCAGGAACGAAGCACTATTGGAAAGACATCTTCTGGCCGGAGGTGCCCTGGTGGCTGAAAGCTCCTGTGCCCCTGATGCCCGTCATCGAGGTATTCGGAATCTTCACCAAACCGCTGGCGCTGATGGTCCGACTCTTTGCCAATATGCTGGCAGGACACGCTATCGCCATCGCCCTGACGTGTATCATCTTCATCATGGCTTCGATGGGAGCCTTCGCCTGTGGCGCGATGACCGTTTTCAGTGTGATGCTCAGCATCTTCATGATGCTGTTGGAGGTGCTGGTATGCTTCATCCAGGCAATGGTGTTCACCATGCTGAGTGCCGTGTTCATCTCGATGGCACGCATTCATCCGCACGAAGCAGCAGAATAATTAATAATGCTTAATGCTTAATGCATAATTTATATTTATTCGAGAATAATTAATACAAACATTTAATAACAACTTAAAAATTTAAAGATTATGTTATCATCATTATTATTAGCAGGTGGTATTGCACAGTTAGGTGCAGCAGTAGGTGCAGGTCTCGCAGTTATCGGCGCAGGTCTCGGTATTGGTAAAATCGGCGGTCAGGCTATGGACGCTATGGCTCGTCAGCCAGAAAAGATGGGTGACATCCGTACAGCCATGATTATTGCAGCCGCTCTTGTCGAGGGTGTTGCCTTCTTCGCTGTGATTATCGCCCTGCTTTGCAACCAGTAAGCAGCGTTGCAACCCAGAGAGAGAATGAAAAGAATTTCCTTCGGGAAGTATTTAAAACAGTAATTCACAGCTTATGTCATTATTATTGCCTGATACTGGCTTACTTTTTTGGATGAGCTTGGTGTTCCTCATCGTTCTGTTCATCTTGTGGAAATGGGGTTTCCCCGTGATCGTCAAGATGGTGAACGACCGCAAGGCTTTCATTGACGAGAGTCTGCGCAAGGCACATGAAGCCAACGAGAAGCTGGCCAATATCCAAAAAGAAGGTGAATCCATTCTGCAAGAGGCACGTGAGAAACAGGCGCAAATCCTTCGGGAGGCAGCTGAAACCCGCGAGGCCATTGTGAAGAAGGCAGAGGACAAAGCACGCGATGAGGGTGCCCGCCTGCTCGCTGACGCGAAAGCGCAGATTGAAACGGAAAAGCAGAACGCTATCCGCGACATCCGCACACAGGTGGCAGAACTCTCCGTACAGATCGCTGAGAAGATTCTCCGCGAGAAACTGTCCGACCAGAAGCAGCAGAATGAATTGATAGACAGATTGCTGGATGATATCTCTGTTGACAACAAGAAAGAATAACGGCTTATGGACATAGGTGTAATATCGGTTCGCTACGCACGGGCACTTCTGAAGAGTGCTACAGAGGCGAAGATTGAGGAACAGGTGTACCGCGAGATGCAGACGCTTGCCGAAAGCTACTTGCGCGTACCTGAGTTGCGATTTACGATAGACAACCCGATGCTTGCCAAGAACAAGAAGGAGGAGCTGCTGGTGACAGCCTGCGGCGAAAAGCCTTCGGAGCTGACAAAGCGGTTTGTTGCGCTGGTCTTGCAAGAGAGTAGGGAAAGCAACCTGCAGTTCATGGCCAATTCGTACATCACTCTTTACCGTAAACAGAAGAACCTCATCCGCGGTAAACTTATCACCGCTGCGGCTGTCGATCCTGCCACTGAGCAGAAGATGAAGCAGATGGTGGAAAGTAAGACTCAAGGAACTGTTGAGTTCCAGACCGAGGTGAACCCCGACCTCATCGGCGGCTTCGTACTCGAATATGGAACCTATCGTATGGATGCGAGTGTGAAAAGCAAGCTCAGCAACATATTGAAACAGTTGAAAAAATGATTTTTATAACCATTAATTAAAAACAAACATGTCAGACAAAATAAAACCAAGCGAGGTGTCAGAAGTATTGCTCCAGCAACTTCGCAGCATCAACGACGCAGAGAAGTTCGACGAAGTCGGAACGGTTCTCACCGTCAGCGACGGTGTGGCTCGTATCTATGGTCTGCGCAATGCTGAAGCCAGCGAACTGTTAGAGTTTGAAAACGGCACAATGGCTATCGTGATGAACCTGGAGGAAGACAATGTGGGTTGTGTCCTCTTAGGTCCTACGGTTGGTATCAAGGAAGGACAGGTCGTCAAGCGTACACACCGCATCGCCTCCATCCGCGTCAACGACAATATGCTCGGACGTGTCATCAACCCGTTGGGTGAGCCTATTGACGGTCAAGGAGACATCGACCTGACAGAATCGTTTGAGATGCCACTCGACCGTAAGGCACCCGGTGTCATCTACCGTCAGCCGGTGAAGGAGCCGTTGCAGACGGGTTTGAAGGCTGTTGACTCCATGATTCCTATCGGACGCGGTCAGCGTGAGCTGATTATCGGTGACCGCCAGACCGGAAAGACTGCTATCGCCGTTGACACCATCATCAACCAGAAGAGTTTCTATGAAGCCGGAAAACCGGTATATTGCATCTATGTCGCTATCGGACAGAAGGCTTCTACCGTAGCTGCTCTTGTGCAGAACCTGAAGGAGCACGGTGCACTGCCTTACACCATCATCGTCAGCGCTACAGCTGCTGATCCGGCAGCTATGCAGTACTATGCTCCGTTTGCCGGAGCCGCCATCGGTGAGTATTTCCGCGACAGGGGATTCCCCGCACTTGTCGTCTATGACGACCTGTCGAAGCAGGCTGTTGCCTACCGTGAGGTATCACTGATCCTCCGCCGTCCTTCTGGACGCGAGGCCTATCCGGGTGATGTGTTCTATCTGCACTCCCGTCTGTTGGAGCGTGCTGCAAAGATCAACGAGCAGCAGGAGGTAGCTGAGCAGATGAACGACCTGCCCGAATGTATGAAGGGTCATGTGAAAGGTGGCGGTTCTTTGACGGCGCTGCCTATCATCGAGACGCAGGCTGGTGACGTGTCGGCATACATCCCGACGAACGTAATCTCCATTACCGACGGACAGATCTATCTGGAAACCGACCTCTTCAACCAGGGACAGCGTCCGGCTATCAACGTGGGTATCTCTGTATCCCGTGTGGGTGGTTCGGCACAGATCAAGTCTATGAAGAAGGTGGCTGGTACCCTGAAGATCGACCAGGCGCAGTATCGTGAGTTGGAGGCCTTCTCTAAATTCTCCAGCGATATGGACGCTGTGACGGCGATGACCCTCGATCGTGGACGTAAGAACACAGAACTGCTGATTCAGCCGCAGTACAGCCCGATGCCCGTAGGTGAGCAGATTGCAATCCTTTACTGTGGCGTTCATGGTCTGATGCATGATGTTCCCGTTGATAAGGTACGCGAATGTCAGGATGCCTTCCTCGACAAGATGCGTAGCACCCACGAGGATGTCATCGATGCGTTGGCTTCCGGACAGCTGCCCGATGAGGCTACGAAGACCATCGAGGAGGTAATGGCTGATATCGCAGGACAATATAAGTAATGAGACAATTGTCAAATTGTAAAGTGAATTTATGCCAAGTTTAAAAGAGATCAAAAACCGAATTGCCAGCGTCAACAGTACCCGTAAGATTACGAGTGCCATGAAGATGGTGGCGTCCAGCAAACTGCACCATGCTCAGGTGATGATCGAGAACATGCTGCCCTATGAGACCATGCTCGAGCATATCCTGAAGACGTTCCTGGCCAGTGAAGCTGACGCATCCACCGTCTTTAGCGTTGAACGTCCTGTGAAGAGCGTTGCTTTGATTGTGTACAGCTCCAATAGCTCTCTTTGCGGAGGTTTCAATGGTAACGTCATCAAGATGATGATGCAAGCGCTGGAGGAATACAAGCATCTTGGCAAAGAGAATATCCTGATTTATCCGATTGGCCGGAAAGTAGCAGAGAAAGTGTCGAAGTTGGGCTACCGTGCTGCGGGTGAATTCTCTGATTTGGCAGACAAACCCAATGTGGCACAATGTATCGACATCGCCAGGGAGTTGGGACAAAAGTTTGTTGACGGAGAAATCGACCGTGTGGAGATGTTCTATCATCACTTCAAGAGTGCCGGCAGTCAGATTCTTACGCGTAAGACGTTCCTGCCGATTGACATCACCGAAGAGTTGAATGCCGATAAGGAACGCGACCTCACATCGAACGTCGTCACCCGGAAAGCACAGGAATACCTGAAGAAGAACCAACAGGAGAAGGAACGCGAGCAAGAGAATGTCAAACCGCTCGCTGATATCTTCATCGTAGAGCCGGACATGAACACCGTGCTTAGCCTGTTGATTCCGAAACTGGCACACCTGATGCTTTACACGGCCCTTCTCGACAGCAACGCTTCTGAGCATGCTGCCAGAATGGTGGCGATGCAGACGGCAACGGATAATGCTGATGAGTTGCTGCGCGAACTCAACTTGCAGTACAACAAGTCGCGACAGCAGGCTATTACAAACGAGTTGCTTGATATTGTCGGCGGTTCTGTCAACAACTGACAAAACGCCAGATATGCTTATATATAATAAGGTGTAGCCCATCAGGGCTGCACCTTTGAGTTTTTTCAAAGCTCGAAGATAGGCTGTGCTATCTTTGAGACTTCGTCTCGAAGGTACTTGCGTTCGGAAAATTGCAAATAAATTTGCATTTCCGCTCACTTAATCGTACCTTTGCAGAAAATATGCGCATCAGATGTTGAAATTTATATCTTTCGGCAGTGGAAGTAGCGGCAACTGCTATTTTCTATACACCGAAAATGACGGGCTTTTGATTGATTCAGGACTGGGAATCAGGGCCTTGAAGAAAAGATTTATAGATTATGGATTGAACCTGAGGCAGGTTCATCATATATTGGTTACGCATGATCATGCCGATCATGTGAAGACTGTCGGTAAGCTGAGCGAAGACCTGGATGTAGAAGTTTATGCAACGAGTGAGGTCTTTAAGGGTATTGCCGGCAACTATTGTGTACGTATAAAAATCGCCTCGGAAAGAGCCAAGAGGATTGAAAAAGGTGTCCGCTTCCAAGTCGGTGACTTCGAGGTGGAACCGTTTCATGTGCCTCACGACAGCTTCGACAATGTGGGATACCGTATTGAATGTCAGGGCGTTGTGTTCTGTATCATGACGGATGTCGGTCATGTGACTGACGAAATGAAAAAACATATCAGCGAAGCAAATTATCTGGTGCTGGAGGCTAACCACGATGTGGAAATGCTGAAAAACGGTCATTATCCAGCCTATCTGAAAGAACGAATCTATAGTCCCAATGGGCACTTGAGTAATACAGATTGTGCGATGGCGTTGGCTGAGAATGCGACGCCTGAGTTGAAACATGTGTGGCTCTGTCATCTGAGCGAGGAGAATAATCATCCCGAACTTGCCCGCAAGACAGTGGAGAGTATATTACAGGCGCATGGAATCGTCATCGGCAAGGAATTTGACTTGGACGTGCTGAAACGCAGAATGCCAAGTGGTATATTTGATTTGATATGAAAATCGGAAAGAAAAGAAGATGGCGTTGCCTTCCTGGTCAGCAACCTACGGAGTTCGACAAGAAGGTGATGTATTGGGAAAATAAAGGAAAGGAAGTTCCTACGCGCGACCTGATCAAGACGCAGGAACAGATAGAAGGCATCCGTCGTGCCGGTGTTGTTAATACCGGTGTCCTCGATGAGGTTGCCAAACACATTCATGCTGGTATGAGCACATTGGAAATCGACGAGATCTGCATGCAATACTGTCAGGATCACGGTGCTACTCCAGCTTGTTTGAACTATGAAGGCTTCCCCAAGAGTGTATGCACAAGCATCAACGAAGTTGTATGTCACGGTATTCCGAAAGCAGAAGATATTCTGCAGGAAGGCGATATCATCAATGTGGACTTCACAACGATACTCGACGGCTACTATGCAGACGCATCCCGTATGTTTATCATCGGTAAGACTACGCCGGAGAAAGAGCAGCTGGTGCGAGTTGCGAAAGAGTGCCTGGAAATCGGTGCTGAGGCTGCAAAGCCTTGGGGATTCGTTGGTGATATCGGTTACGCCATCAAGAAACATGCCGACAAATACCATTATGGCATTGTGCGCGACCTGTGCGGTCATGGTGTCGGTTTGCAGTTCCATGAAGAGCCTGACGTGATGCATGTCGGTCACAAAGGCAAAGGAATGCTGCTGGTGCCTGGAATGGTGTTTACGATTGAGCCGATGGTGAACATGGGTTCCTGGAAGGTGTTCATCGATGGCGACGACCCCTACGGATGGGAAGTGATTTCAGATGATGAACTGCCCAGCGCACAGTGGGAACACACGTTTTTGATGACCGAGCACGGAGTTGAAATACTGACGTACTAATCTCCCAAACGACCAAACGACAAATTTCCTAAACGACCAAAAATGGAAAAAGACATATATATATTAGGTATAGAGAGCAGTTGTGATGACACTTCGGCAGCCGTACTGAAAGATGGCGTGTTGTTGTCGAATGTGACCGCATCGCAGGCCGTACACGAAGCCTATGGAGGTGTGGTGCCGGAACTGGCGTCACGTGCCCATCAGGAGAATGTCGTTCCTGTGGTTGCGCAAGCCATCAAACAGGCAGGTATCACCAAAGAACAGCTCTCCGCCGTTGCTTTTACACGCGGGCCAGGCTTGATGGGAAGTCTTCTGGTGGGCGTCAGTTTTGCCAAAGGATTCGCACGGAGCCTGAACATTCCGCTGATAGACGTCAATCACTTGCAGGGACACGTGATGGCACATTTTATTGAGGAACCATTTCCTCCTTTCCCGTTTCTCTGTCTGCTGGTCAGCGGCGGAAACTCGCAGATTGTCAAAGTGAATGCCTACAACGATATGGAGATTTTGGGACAGACCATCGACGATGCTGCAGGTGAAGCGATAGACAAGTGTTCGAAGGTGATGGGCTTGGGCTATCCGGGCGGTCCTATCATTGACCGTTTGGCCCGTCAGGGTAATCCGCATGCCTACCAGTTCTCGGAGCCGCATATCCCGGGACTTGACTACAGCTTCTCCGGATTGAAAACGTCATTCCTGTACAACCTGCGCAAATGGGTGGCTGAAGATCCTGATTTTGTGGAGCATCACAAGGAAGACCTTGCTGCCAGTCTGGAGTTCACGATTGTCGATATCCTGATGAAGAAACTGCGCGAGGCCGTTAAGATGACGAAAATCAAACACGTAGCTGTTGCCGGTGGCGTCTCTGCCAACAACGGACTTCGACAAGCTTTCCACGATTATGCGAAACGCTATGGGTGGACCATCTATATTCCCAAGTTCAGTTATACCACCGACAATGCTGCTATGATTGGCATTACGGGCTACTATAAATATCTGGATGGCGATTTCTGTTCGATTGACAAACCTGCATTTTCGAAAGTGACGTTTAAGTAAAATTGTAAAATATAGATATGGCATTTGAAACGAAAATTATCAGCAGAGAGATTGGAGACATCTTGTATGCATCAGGCTTGACCGTCGGAACAGCTGAGAGTTGTACTGGCGGACGGATAGGAGAGGGACTGATTTCTGTTCCTGGAGCCTCTAATTATTATAAAGGTGGCATCATTTCCTATACCGATGAAATCAAAGAGAATTTGTTGGGCGTTGATCCTCAGGTGATTGCAGAGCAAACGGCTGTATGTGAGGATGTGGCAAGACAAATGGTGAAAGGAGCCATTCAGATTTTGAATGTAAACTTCGCCATCGCATCTACAGGCTTTGCCGGACCTGGTGGAGGAACACCAGAAGTGCCTGTCGGCACTATCTGGATTGCCTGTGGTATGATGGATGATATTGTTACGATGAAACTCACTCAGGATTATGGGCGCGATATCAATCTTGCTATTGCCACCGATAAGTCGCTAAGGCTCTTTTTGGACTATCTGAAAACCAAGAATGTACATATGGCGGGCAGTGAGAATGAAAAAAATCCTTAAATTCAAAGATTATTTAGGTGAAAGTTTTGTTAATTCAAAGAATCTTAGTAATTTTGCACCCTGTTTGGAATAGGTATCAATTAACGAATACTAAAAAGAGTAGATAGAAATGTCTAAGATTTGTCAGATTACAGGAAAGAAGGCACAGATTGGCAACAATGTGTCTCACTCAAAGCACCGTACAAAGAGAAGCTTTGATGTTAATTTGTTCAGCAAGAAGTTCTACTATGTAGAAGAGCAGTGCTGGATTCGCCTCAAGATTAGTGCAGCAGGTCTCCGTATGATTAACAAGGTAGGTCTTGATGCTGCTTTGAAGCAGGCTGTTGCCAAAGGTTATGTAGACTGGAAAGACATTAAAGTGATAGGAGATTAATCATCATGGCAAACAAGAAAGCAAAAGGAAACAGAGTGCAGGTTATTCTCGAATGCACTGAGATGAAGAATAGCGGTCTTCCAGGAACAAGCCGTTATGTGACGACCAAGAATCGTAAGAATACGGCTGAGCGTCTGGAGTTGAAGAAATACAACCCCATCCTGAAGCGCATGACCATTCACAAGGAGATTAAGTAAAATAACGTTTAAAAGCATTTAAGAAATGGCAAAGAAAGCGGTTGCTACCCTCCATGAAGGTTCTACGGACGGTCGCGCATACACAAAGGTTATCAAAATGGTAAAAAGCCCCAAGACCGGTGCTTATATCTTCGATGAGCAGATGGTTCCCAACGAGGCTGTGAAGGATTTCTTCAAGAACTAATTCGAACAGATTTTATTTTATATAAAAAGTGGTCGCTCAACAAATGTTGGGCGACCATTTTTTGTTATTCTTTTTAAGCCCCTCCCTTTGGGAGGGGAATGGGGGTGGGGTCTTAGAACTCACTGGTAAAGTGGAACTTGATGTGTTCGAAGTCTTGCTGCGCCATCGAGAGCACATAGCCGGAATCGGCGAGGAATACATCACGACCTTCACGGTCTTTCGCCATATATTGATACTTGCGTTTCTTGAAGTTCTCCAGTTCCTTTTCATCATCGGCCTCTATCCAGCAAGCCTTGTAGAGATGTACCGGTTCCCAGCGACACTTCGCATTGTATTCGTTTTCCAAACGGTATTGGATGACTTCAAACTGTAATTGTCCTACCGTACCGATGATTTTTCGGCCATTAAACTGGTTCACAAACAGCTGTGCCACACCTTCATCCATCAATTGGTTAATACCTTTTTCCAACTGCTTGGATTTCATCGGATCATCGTTTTCGATGTATTTGAACATCTCAGGCGAGAAGGAGGGAAGTCCGCGGAAATGTAATTGTTCCCCTTCTGTCAGCGTATCGCCAATCTTGAAGATGCCGTTGTCTGGCAATCCGACAATATCTCCTGCCCACGCCTCGTCGATGGTTGACTTACGCTGTGCCATAAACTGAGTGGGAGAGGAGAAACGAAGTGTTTTCCCCTGACGCACATGCAGGTAAGGCTGGTTGCGCAGGAACTTACCGCTGCACACCTTGCAGAAGGCGATACAGGAACGGTGGTTCGGGTCGATGTTGGCGGTAATCTTAAAGATGAATCCGCTGAACTTCTGCTCGTCGGGTTGCACCTCACGCTCCTCGGCTTTCGTGGGACGCGGCGATGGTGCGATTTCTACAAAGCAGTTGAGCAGCTCCTGCACACCGAAGTTGTTGAGTGCTGAACCGAAAAACACGGGTGCTACCTCTGCCGAACGGTAGGTCTCGACCTCGAAGTCGGGATAAACGCCGCTGACCAGTTCCAAGTCGTCGCGCAGCTGCTGGGCATCCTGTTCGCCAATAATGTCATCAACAAAAGGGTGACTATTCCCCTCTCCCTTTGGAGAGGGGGTAGGGGTGAGGCTCACCTCCACTTTTTCTGTCACGCGCTGCTTGTCAGGAGTGAACAGATCGAGTTTGTCTTCGTAGATGTTATACACACCCTTGAACTTCTGTCCCTGATTGATGGGCCATGATAAGGGGCGCACCTTGATTTGTAGCTCCTGCTCCAGCTCATCCAACAGGTCAAAGGGATCACGACCTTCGCGGTCCATCTTGTTAATGAAGATGATGACGGGCGTATTGCGCATACGGCACACCTCCATGAGTTTGCGCGTCTGTGCCTCCACACCTTTGGCACCATCGACAACGATGATGGCAGAGTCAACAGCCGTCAGCGTGCGGTAGGTGTCTTCGGCAAAGTCCTGGTGACCTGGAGTATCCAGGATGTTCACCTTGTATTCTATCTCAGACCCTTCGGGGGTATAGTCGAACTCCATGACGGATGTGCTGACGGAGATACCACGCTGTTTCTCGATATCCATCCAGTCGGAAGTAGCCGTCTTGCGGATTTTGTTACTCTTCACGGCTCCCGCCACCTGAATCTGTCCACCGAAAAGCAGGAACTTCTCGGTCAACGTGGTCTTACCGGCATCAGGGTGGGAGATGATAGCAAATGTTCTTCTTCTTTCTATTTCTTGATTCATAAAAGTTTGACCCCACCTCCAACTCCTCCCAAGGGAGGAGAGAGACTAATTGGGTGGGAATTTTCTAGTTAAATATTCTTCTTTAAAGGGCTTTGATGCATACTTCGAGACTCTCTTCCCAGTGGGGGATCTCAATGCCGTAGGTCTGTTTGATTTTCGTTTTGTCCAGCACACCGTAGTGGGGACGGGAAGCGGGTGTGGGATATTCCTCCGTATGCAGCGGACGAACCTTGCAGGTGGTGATGCCGGCTATGCGGTGGATGGCCTTGGTGAAATCGTACCAGCTGGTGACACCCTCGTTGGTGAAATGGAAGATGCCCGGCACAATGCCTTTGCTGATTGCCGTCATGATGGCTACGGCGAGGTCGTGCCCACAGGTGGGTGTACCTATCTGGTCGAAGATGACACCCAGCTCGCTCTTTTCCCTTCCGAGTCGCAGCATCGTCTTGACGAAGTTGTTGCCGAACGTAGAATAGAGCCACGCTGTGCGGATAATCATGGATCGAGGACAAAGCTTCTGTACATTGAACTCGCCCACGAGTTTCGTTCGTCCATAGACACTGTTCGGACACGTCTCGTCGTCTTCCTTGTAAGGCGTGTGGTTGGTGCCGTCAAACACGTAGTCGGTACTGATATGAATCATCCATCCGTCCTGTTCACCAACGGCTTGTGCGAGATATGCCGGCGCCTCTGCATTCAGTTTCGTACAAAGTTCCTCGTTGTCTTCAGCTTTGTCAACGGCGGTATAAGCAGCGCAGTTGATAATGCCGTCGATGGCATTGTCTTGCACGAACTGTCGGATAGCTTCTTCATCCGTGATATCCAGTTCCGCCACATCCGTATTATAAAAGGTATGCTGGGGAAAATCCTTCTCCAGCAATTGAATTTCATTTCCTAATTGACCGTTACAGCCGGTAATCAAAATATTCATATTCGTCTTCTTATTATTCAAACTGTAGCCCTTCCTCTTTATCTTTCAGATAGTAGTCACTGAGCATACCGATGAAAGTGGTAATCTCCTTGACGGCATGCTGGGTGTTTTCACTGATTTCTTTCTTCTGCAACCGCAGCAGCATGGTGCCGTAGAGCGCGTTGAAGCACGTCTCTATCTCGTCCTCGTTCTCATCATTTCCCCGCTGGCGCAGTTCCACGATAAAGGGCAACACACGATAGTATTCCGTATTGTAGAAAGGGAACTTCGTGGAATCCAACAGCTGCAAATGGAGTTCTGAGAGTTGCTGGATGATAATCTGGTTGATGGCAAGGTGTCCGTTTTCGCGGCATCCTTCGCTGTTCATCATGCGAATCAGGTCGCCGAACCAGTCGGTTTCCTCTTCCTTCTGTTCGTCGGTATAATCAAACTGGTTGATATATTCGTTCTGAATACGGGTCAGCGAGCATCCGTAAGCACGGATGATATCCTCTACCTGCCACATATACAGCAGATATTCCGCAATACTTTTCTTCTTTAATTCTTTAGCGATAAACATTTATATAATTCACAATTTTACGATTTTACAACCCCTCTTTACTCCCCTCCATATACAGGGAGGGGCAGGGGGAGGGTCTTTTCAGAAGAACCGATACAGGTTCGTGACTGTTCCGAAAAGGGAAATCACCGAGAACAACGTGACGACAGCCCCAATGATTCTGTTGATGATACGGATGCCGTGTTCATCGAAAATCGTCCTCACCTTATCCACCAGCCAGGAAAGTCCGTACCACCACAGCAAGGCTCCTCCCACGATGCTGGCAAACCCGATAACCATTTCAAACGGGTGGTCGGGAATGACAAAGGCAAACTGTGCAAACAGTGCCATGAAGAGGAAGATGATGAGTGGATTCGAGAATGTCACCAGGAAGGCTGTCCACGTGTTATACCAGATCGTACCCTTTTTCTGTCCCGATTTATGCATCTTCTTGGTAGGGTCGGTGCGCCACGTGAAGATGCCGAAGCATAGCAGCAGCACACTACCGATAATCTGCAAGTAGAACTTGTTTTGTTCGTCGTTGATGATGGCCATCACGAAACCCATACCGAAACCTGTAATGCCAGCATAAATGATATCGCTGATGGCTGCGCCGATGCCTGTAGCCAAACCATAGATCCGTCCTTTGTTCAGCGTACGCTGTACACAAAGGATTCCCACAGGTCCCATCGGTGCCGATGCAATCATGCCTATCAGCATGCCTTTGAACACCAGGTCAACGATATTAATATGTATCGGAAAACTCATTTCGTTTGCAAAGTTAGTGAAAGTTGAAGACAATACAAAATAAATATATTTATTTTTATTGTTGAGACGCATCCTATCTTCGAGGCACATCCTCAAAGGTAGTGAAAATCGAGCAAATTTTGTTTTTTTTCTGTAAAAAAATGAAGAATAGACTGTCAGACTGACAGTCTCTAACACGTTTTTTGCAATGTTTTCTAATAAATTTTATGCATATATACAGCTTTTTTGTCTCGGAAACTTGAATGATAAAGCTGCTTTACCCCTAATTCTTGGTCGGCTCATAGGAGTCTCAAAATCTTACGGAAATCAAACACAGCTGTTTTTTCAATAATAATTTTGCAGTATCAGAAATAATCTTTATTTTTGCCGAAATGGACTTGCAATGGAACAGAAATTTAGCAACAACAGCTTAGACCTGCAAACGCTTCGCGAGTTCTGCGAACGGGAAGGCGAGAGAGTCACTTTCCGTAAAGGCTATCGGCTGGAGCGTGAGGGCGAGCCGGCTCGTTGGTTCGCCTATGTGGAGCGCGGGTGCTTCAAATACGTGACGCGGGGCATCAGCGGTGCTACCAGCACTCCGAAATGGCTGATGGAAGAGTGTCGCGATGCCATTCTCCGCATGGTTTCGAAGTAATGATGAGGCGTTTTGGTCTTTTACTTGTCAATTCTTTTCAATTACGCATTACGCATTTCGCATTACGCATTTCAAAACCTAAGCTTTTACGCTCCGAAAGGTCACCTTTTGCGCTCCAAAACATGACCTTTTAGGCTCCAAAACATAAGCTTTTGCAAAATAAAATACTACGTTTTGTATTCGCCTGATAATCAATTGTTTACGTTTCCTATACTTTTAGATGACAGCAAAAGTGTAGAAATCATCCAGGGAATATGCTGTAAACTATTTTCATTCTTCCACAAGTGACTCAGATATCAGATATCAGTTTTCTCAGTAGCACAAGTTGTGGATACAGAATACAGAATACAGTTTTCTCAGCAGCGGTTTGTACCCAATGAAAGGCAGAATGAAAAGCGGTAATTCTGCCCCAGAGGTTACTCACTTACTCACTTACTCACTTAGGACATTTAGGATTTGGCTATTGAAGAATGGAAGATTATAGATAGTTTTAAATTATAAGTATTTATATTTTATTATAATATATAATATATATATTATATATTATAATAATGGTTTCTTCTTTAAATACTGAAGTAGAGGTAAAAAATATTAATGTCCTAAGTGAGTAAGTGAGTAAGTGAGTAAGTTTGCTGCTGAGAAAACTGTATTCTGTATTCTGTATCCATTCTTTTTATGATGTACCGCTCATGATAAAACTGATATCTGATATCTGAGTCACATGATGGTGGGTGTTGGGGGGAGGTGTTAGGGGAGGTGTCGGGGAGGTGTTTGAGCAACTCCTCCCCTTCTGTAACCCCTGTTTTTATCGGCATTCCAGACGAAAAGGGGAGGTTGGGAGGTGTTGTCGCGAAATTTATCTCTATGCTGTTTTTACTTCGATAATTATTCGATATGAAAATTAATAACTATCTTTGCATTCAACTTCTATGTCATAGTAAAAGCAAACGACTGATTAACGAGAAGGAATTGCAATGGAACAGAAAT
>CADBAP010000015.1 GCA_902792685.1 uncultured Prevotellaceae bacterium | reverse complement strand
GTGCAAAAATACGGAAAAACCCTAAACTATGGTAGGAATTTCCCTATTTTTTTTACTTTTGCACAGAAAATTAACATTACGATGAAATACAAGAAGGTAATTATTCAGATTCAACCCTGGTCGCTGACAGCTGCAGACCTTACCGCAGCGCTTGCCGCTGAAGCTGGTTGTGAGTCGTTTGAAGACCATGATGAGCAACTCTTTGCCTATGCACAAGCCGACCTGTTGGATACAAATATGCTCAGAACGCTGTTCTGCGATTTTCCGATGTCCGATGTAACAATTGACTTCGAGGTGGACGATGCAGAAGACAAGAACTGGAACGAAGCATGGGAACAAGAAGGTTTCGACCCTATCGACATTGACGGGAAATGCATCATCTGCGATGCCCGTCGTTCAGAATCCGTATTTCCCCACTCGATGGGGGCAGCTCCCGACAACGCATCACCGCTCATCATACCCATTGAGGCAGAACAGGCTTTTGGAACAGGTATGCACGAGACAACCCGTATGATCGTTTCCACCTTATTTAATATAGAGCTGACAGACAAACGCGTACTTGACTGCGGCTGTGGAACTGGTATTTTGGGCATCGTCGCTGCTAAACTTGGCGCCCAAGAGGTAGTTGCCTATGATATTGACGAATGGAGCGTACGCAATACCGAGCATAATGCCCGTCTGAACGAAGTGAACATTCATGTATGGGAGGGTGATGCCAATATTCTGTCGCATATCAGTGGATCCTTTGATTTGGTGCTGGCCAATATCAACCGCAATATCCTGCTGGCAGATATGGAGTCGTTTGCAAGTGTGATGTTACCCAACAGCATCCTAGTCCTGAGCGGATTCTACGAAGAAGATGCCCCACTGCTGTTGGAGAAAGCAGTTTCGCTTGGTTTGTATGAGGCAAAAAGAAAAACAGACAGCAACTGGTGCTGTCTGGTATTGAGTGGAAAGTCCTAAGCTTTATTGTATGATGTCGATTAGCTCGTCAATTGTTACCAATTGCTGCTCGCCTGTCTGCATATTCTTCAAGGTGAATTTTCCTTCGGCAATCTCGTTTTCACCGGCAAGCGCAACAAACGGGATCGCTTTGGCATTCGCATAACTCATCTGCTTCTTCATCTTAACACTGTCAGGGTACATCTCTGTACGGATGCCCTGAGCACGTGCTTTCGAAACTGCCGAGAGACAATAAGCGGTTTCCTTCTCACCAAAATTGATAAATAGCAAACGGGGGCCGTTGACGGCTTCTTTCGGATAGAGATCGAGCGTATTCAACACATCATAGATTCTATCTGCACCGAAGGAAATACCGACGCCGCTTAATCCCGGCATACCAAAGATACCCGTCAGGTTATCATAGCGTCCGCCACCGGTGATACTACCCATCGGGGTATCAAGTGCTTTCACCTCAAAGATTGCTCCTGTATAATAGTTCAAACCACGAGCCAACGTCAAGTCGAGTTGAATTTCGTTATTCAAACCTGTTGACTTCAATGTGTCAAGGATGAAGCGAATCTCCTCAATACCTTTCTGTCCGATTTCTGAATCGTTAAGCACTTGTGATATGGTGGTCAACTTCTCTTCATTGGTACCTGTCAACGTGATAATTGGTTGCAGTTTTTCGATTGCTTCATCGCTTAATCCGTTTGCCTTCAGTTCCGCATTGACATTCTCCAAACCGATTTTATCCAGTTTGTCTATGGCCACCGTGATATCGACAATCTTATCAGCTTCACCGATGGTTTCAGCAATACCCGTCAGGATTTTGCGATTATTGATCTTGATTTGTACGCGGATACCAAGACGAGTGAAAACAGTGTCGATAATCTGCATCAACTCAACTTCGTTCAACAGTGAGTTGCTGCCCACCACATCGGCATCACACTGATAGAACTCACGATAACGACCTTTCTGTGGACGGTCGGCACGCCATACGGGTTGAATCTGATAACGCTTGAAAGGCAACTGCAATTCCTCGCGGTGCATCACCACATAACGGGCAAAAGGAACCGTCAGGTCATAACGCAGACCTTTCTCACACAATCGACTTGCTAACCGCAACGAGTTGCGTTCAACCAGTTCCTCATCACTGATTTTAGTGAGATAGTCGCCAGAATTCAATACTTTGAACAACAGTTTGTCACCTTCCTCACCATACTTACCCATCAGTGTCTGAAGGGTTTCCATCGCAGGCGTTTCTATCTGTTCGAAGCCATAAAGTGCATACACCTCACGGATAGTATTGAAAATATAGTTGCGCTTTGCCATCTCAACGGGTGAGAAGTCGCGCATTCCTTTGGGAATATTGGGTTTCTGTGCCATAAATCTTTATACTTTCATCTTTATATTCTTCCACCTTTTCACTTTTTCCCCCTTACGATCGTCTGGTCGCGGTCGGGACCGATGGAGATAATCGTAATCGGTGTGGCCAACTGTTCTTCCAGGAACCTCACATAGTTGCTGAAAGCCTCAGGGAACTGTTCCTCAGAGGAAAACTTCGTCATATCGGTCTTCCAACCGGGCATCTCCACATACACAGGCTCAATACTATTGTCAATGCTATACGGGAAATCCTCAATGGTTTTGCCGTTCTGCTTGTATGCCACACAGGCTTTGATGGTATCGAACGAGTCAAGCACATCGCTTTTCATCATAATCAGCTGGGTGACGCCGTTAACCATAATAGAATAACGCAAAGCAACTAAGTCAATCCATCCGCAACGGCGCTCACGACCCGTAACAGCTCCGTACTCATGACCGAGATCACGAATCTTTTTACCTGTTTCATCGAACAGTTCTGTGGGGAACGGACCAGAGCCGACACGGGTGCAGTAAGCTTTCATGATACCGAACACCTCACCGATTTTGTTTGGACCAATGCCCAAACCGATACAAGCTCCGGCACAAATGGTGTTAGAAGAGGTCACAAAAGGATAGCTACCGAAGTCGATATCGAGCAACGTTCCCTGTGCTCCTTCGCACAAGATACTCTTTCCGTCTTTCAACAGTTTGCCAATCTCATGTTCGCTATCAACAATCTGGAACTGTTTCATGTATTCAACACCTTCTAGCCAGACTTTCTCTGTTTCATCAAATCCATCGAAATCATCAAAGTTCATCGCCTTGAGCATCGCCATGTGGCGAGCTTTGTGGGCTGCATATTTCTCCTCGAAGTTCTCCAGAATATCACCCACGCGAAGACCGTTACGTGATACCTTATCGGTATAAGTCGGACCGATACCTTTTCCGGTTGTACCTACCTTATCCTTACCCTTTGCAAGTTCGGATGCTTTGTCGAGCAGACGATGGGTAGGCATGATGAGATGAGCTTTCTTGGAGATATGAAGACGCTGGCGCAGATCGTGACCGCTCTTCGCCAGTTCTTTTGCTTCGTTCATAAAGAGATCCGGAGCCAGTACAACACCATTGCCAATGATGTTCACTTTTCCTCCCTGGAAGATACCAGAGGGAATGCTGCGAAGGACGTATTTCTGACCTTCAAACTCCAGTGTGTGACCCGCATTGGGACCACCCTGAAAACGAGCAACTACATCGTAATGCGGTGTTAACACATCAACAACCTTTCCCTTACCTTCATCGCCCCACTGTAAACCAAGCAGGACATCAACTTTACCTGTGTTCATAATCTGTTTTATTTTTCTGTTGTTTTCTTTTTCTTCAACTGTCGCGACAGCCGTCGTTGACATGCAGTACATACACCATATATGTAAAGTGTAAATCCATCTTTATGGAACCGGTTCAACTTGGTGTCGTTAATGACGGCTTCGATTTTGGCATCTTTCACCTCCGACACCTTTCCACAGACGGTGCACACCTGATGGCAATGATCGCCATTCTCATAGCATGCTTCATAAACCGTTCGGCCGATATATCGATGGCGTACCACTAAGCGCAATGTGATAAACAAACGCATGGTGTTATAAAGTGTAGCCCTACTGACACGAAAGTTCATCTTCTCCATAAAAGCACCCAGTTCCTCCAACGTAAAATGCTTATCCATGCTGTACACAGCTTCCAATATAGCATAACGTTCGGGGGTCTTACGGTGCTTGTTCAATTCCGTATATTCAGTAAGAACTTCCCTTGCCTTTCTCTTAATCGATTCCTTCATTGACGTAGCTTCGATACCGTCATTGTTTACAGTCATTGGTGACTGAGCCGCAAATGACGCACAAAGGTATACATTTTCAGCGAAATAAAGCAAATCAAGGATTTGAAAAAACGTTAAACGCTAAAACAAGTCAAAATTCCTCAAAGCTTTGCGAGCAATCAAATCATAGTCGTCACCCAGTTCACAGAAGCGGTTCAGACAATTCATCGCCGCATGTTTAACGGGTATAGAAGCAGAAGACATCATGACGGAAACTTGATCTAAAAACTCGTTGATACCACGCTCGTCGGGTTCCATTCCTTGCGAAAACAAACGGGCAAGCACATGACAACCGCAAATTTGCTCTAAATCCCGTTCTGATGCAATCCAACGGAAAGCTAATAATGGTGCATCATCTAAGTATTGGAACACATGAAGGGCACACATTTCAGCCATTTCCTGCGAACGTATCTGTTCCATCCATATTTCCGCTACTTCCGTAGGCATCTGATCGGCTGGCATCAGCAAAGTGGCGAGAATCTTGCATTCCCGGATATCTTCCTTCCATAATGCGATTGCCAAGGTGTAGTCTTTCTCATATTCCGCAGCCATCTCCTGAAGGTGTGGCAATGAAACACCCCAGTTCAGGTGATAATCCAACCCCTTCTCACGCATCGAATGCGAAGAAACACCATTCATCCGCAAACGAAACGACTGCTTAATTTCCTTAACCTTGTCTTCTGTTGTCATATTTGCTTACTCCTTCTCTCCTTACTCCTTCTCACCTTATAAAAACCCGTACTCCCTGCCATATCGAAGCATCTGCTCCGTATAAGACTCGGTATAATCAAGTTCAACGTCAATCATATCATGTTCAGCATTATATACTGGTTTCATAATAGGATTGATAAAACCTTTATATGGAGCCAAATCCAGTTTCTGATAACGACAGAGCACTTCTTCGTGCAAAAGAGGATTCACCCGAACAGCATAGGTCTCCACCAACTCACGTGCTGCCTCATAATCTCCTTCACTTTTGATGCGTTGGATTTCAGCCAGCAAGCGGGCAAATAGTCCTCGCAATGCCTGATAGTCGTTAATGCGTACACAAGTTCCTTTGCCATCTACCTTCACTAGTTCCACAACACCGTCACCGTTTTCAAGAACCCAATGGGCAATCAAAGCACGGTTACGCATGTGTGCCTCTTCAATGTTATTTCCTTTCTGAATGCGCACCAACTGCGTCATCAATCCGTTCATCAGATAGGTATAGTACTGTGACCGGTAGGCTTGTGCATCAGACAAGAGTCCCAACTCCAAGAGTTTCTCATCTGCAATATAATACAAACCAAACAAATCGGCTCGCGCTTCCTCTATCGTATTACCGTAATTCTTGAGCGCATCAGGATCAACGCCAGGAAGCAAGCGACCACTTCCGTGACCGAGACATTCGTGCAAATCAGTATGTAAGTCATCACAAAGACTACTCCACTTGTTCACCATCGACAGCGTTTCTTCATCAATTACGAACTCCTCACGGAAACCGGTTCCTTTCGCAGCTTCATCGTAGGCTTGTGTCAGATTCGTAATCGTTACGCTCTTGCTACCATAATGTGCCCGAATCCAATCGGCATTGGGTAAGTTGATACCGATAGCTGTAGAAGGATACTCATCGCCGCCCAACATCGCTGCACAAATAGCATTGGCCGTTACACCTTTGACGTGCGGTTTGCGGAATCGCGGATCAACTGGACTATGGTCCTCAAACCACTGTGCCTGTTGACTGATAGCTTGTGTACGCTTGGTGGCTTCCAAGTCTTTGTATTCAACGATTCCCTCCCAGGATGCTTTCAGACCTAAAGGATCGCCATATACTTCGATGAAACCGTTGACAAAATCAATACGTCCGTCTGTATCCTTGACCCATTCAATCGAATAGCGGTCAAAATCTTTCAGATCTCCTGTGCGATAATAGTCTATCAACAAACGGATGACATTACGCTGACGATCGCTCTCGGCAACAGTCTGCGCTTTTTCCAACCAATAGATAATCTTCTGGATGGCCGGTCCATATTTGCCGTCAGCTTTCCAAACAACCTCACGAAGGGAGCCATTTTCCTTTACCAATGTGGTGTTCAATCCAAAGGACGGCGGTTCTGACGGGTTCTCTCCCCTATCAGTAGCCGTTTGTTCGTAGTTTTGTTTCTGCTGGGCATAGTAGGTTTCCACCTCCTGCTGTGTCACTTGTTCATAATAGTTGCATGCAGAGGTTTGGATCAAATCAACACCGTCTGCTTTGTTAACACGTTTGGGTAACACCTCTGGATTGAAAATCACAGGAAACAGTTCTTTTTCCAAATCCTCGATGTTTTCACCATTTCTCAAATGAAGAAATTCTGTTGGACATCTGAGCAAACATTCGTGCAAGTATTGTTTGCTGAATTCGGGCTGGAACTTCTCACAACCATAATGATGATGGATGCCGTTAGAGAACCACATCCTTTTCAAATAGACTTCAAGCGCACAGAACTGTGAATCTGACGAGGACTGTTTACCTTCATTCAAATAAACAGCCTCCAACATCTTTCTGATGCGGAGATTGTATTTACAAAACTGGTCAAAAGTGATGTCTCTTCCGCACAAGGTGGCTTCTGACAAATAATACAACAAAATACGTTGATGTGCGGAAAGACTTTCATAACCATTCAGACGATACCGTAATAGCTGAATGTCAGAAAAACGTTCGTCCGAATAGTTAAAGTCGTCTTCATGCCTTGGTGGCAGATTTTCTTTTCTCATCCTTCTTTTTTGCCTTCAACGGATGCTGGGCAAAATGCCTCACCTTGTAGTCACGCGGCGTAATACCGTTGATGCGATAAAATGATGCGTAAAAAGACTGGCGATTTGCGAAACCAACCATTGCACTGATGTCTTCCATATTGAGGTCCTGATAGCGTTTGTCAACCAATATCGCCATCGCTTCTTCAATACGGAACTTGTTCACGAAAGAGGTGTAGTTCATGTGGAATTTTACATTCACCACTGCAGAGATGTAACGAGTGTTCGTTCCGAGGTCTTCTGCCAACCGCTTTGCAGAATAATCCTTGTCCTTGTATTTCTGCTGAATCAGCACAATATCAAGAATCTTTTTTTTCATTTCATCCATCAGTTGTGGACTCACAAGACTTCTGTAAGCAGCCTCTTTTTCTTTCTTCTCTGTAATGTTGTACTTAGCCATCTTCGTGGTAAATTAATTTGTTCGTTCGCAAATTTAGTAAAATATTGTTAGTTTCACAAATTTTCTTCACTTTTTTTTCAAAAAAACATGAATATTTCTCAACAATTATGGTTTTAGGGCAATTTATGTAACAATATGACTAATTTATTGACAACAAAAAGTTTGAAGTTCATTCCATATTCGTTGTACGGGTAACCCCATCACATTGAAATAACTTCCGTGAATGGACGATACCCCCACATGTCCGATCCATTCTTGTATCCCGTATGCCCCAGCCTTGTCAAAGGGATGGTAAGTACATATATAATAGTCGATTTCATCGTCTGTAAGTTGTTTGAAAGTCACGTCTGTCAAAACGGAGAAATGACGCTGGCGGTCTTTAGCTGTCAGACAGACACCCGTCACCACCTGATGGGTTCGTCCGCTGATCATCTGAAGCATCCGTTTTGCATCAGTTTCATCGGTGGGTTTCCCAAGGACTTCTCCATCAACAATGACAACGGTATCGGCCGTAATTACTAACTCGTCGGTTTGCAACAATGGAAGATAGGAGTCTGCTTTTTCAACGGCGATATATTCAGCAATCTTTTCTGTTGGCATATCATCAGGATAGTCTTCAGCAATATCAGGTAACACCTTTACTTCAAAGTCAAGATCCAGGCCTGCTAACAGTTCCTGACGACGGGGAGAATGGCTTGCTAAAATGATTTTCATCGGGTATGGTCTTGTTTGCTTCATAGCGAGTACTCTTTTTGTTTAATCTGTTTCTATGATTAATTACCAGCCGAAAGCGTGTTGGTCTTTCATCCACAACCCTTGTGCTTTCAACACCTGCTCAATGACATCGCGCCCACAACCCTTTCCACCTTCACACTGACTGATGTAAATGGCAATATCCTTGATTTCATCACACGCATCAGCGGGACAGCACGGACATCCTGAGCGCTGCATCACCTCATAATCGGGAATATCGTCACCCATATACAGCACCTCATCGTCATGGAGACCGTATTTCGTCAGAAAATCATCCCACGCCTGCAACTTGATGGCGCTCTTCATATAAATATCCTGTACGCCCAAACGTTCATAACGCATACGGATGGCTTCATCAAAACCGCCAGTGATAATAGCAATACGCAATCCCACCTTTGCTGCCAGCTGCACAGCATAACCGTCTTTGATATTTACCGTACGCATCGGTTCTCCATGCGCATCCATCGAGATGGTGCTCGACGATAAAACGCCGTCTATATCAAAGACTATTGCACGTATTCTTTTCAAATCGTAATTGATCATATTTTTCGTTGTTTCGTTAATTCTTTGTTTCGAAATGTCGTCATGACGTTAGACGTTATGTCGAAATCTTTCATGAATAGATTGAGAGAGCAAACGATAGATCTCCTGTAACTTCGGATTATCTTTCATCAACTGTAACTGGGCATTCATGACATGCTCATCATATCGCACCGCAGGTCCCGTCTGTGCATCCTTTGGAGAAAGTTCATGTACCTTTCGTGCTGTCTCATCAATCAGCGGAAGCATCACGTCAAACGGCACGCCAATCGGTTCAAGCACTTTCGATGCTACATCATAACAATGATTGACAAAATTACAGGCCCATACCGCACTCAAATGCAAATAGCGGCGGTCGGCTGATGACAAACGATATACATGATGTGAAATGCTTTTTGCCAACTGTTCCAATCTACTCAATGTTTCCGCGTTGTTTCCTTCTACAAAAACAGGAATATGGGCAAAAACAACATCACGCAGCTTGGAGAATGTCTGCATGGGATATAGCACCCCATAGGATTTCATTTCCTCTGGAAAGACATCTATCGGAATGGACCCGGCAGTATGAACGAAAAGTGCTGAGCTATCAGCATGTAAGCAGCTCACCTCTTTGATTAACGTTGGTAACACCTGATCTTTCACCGCAAACACATAGCAGTCCACATCTCTTACCAATTGATCTATCGAATCCGTATAACTCACATGCAAGAGGTCTGCCAACAGTTGTGCATGACCGATGGTGCGACTGTAAACCTGCACCACTTCATGATGAGCATCACAGAGTGCTTTCCCAAAATGAGTTGCAAGATTTCCTGCACCAATTAATACAATTCTCATATAATTCTCAATGATATTTTGCCTTTTCTTATGCAAAAATACATAATTCCTGCGAATTTATGACAGGAACATTGGTTTTTTAAAAAACATTTACTATTTTTGCCACGCAATGGCAAAAGATTACCATATTAGCATTATCACCCACAGTAAGGATATGCCTTCGATGTCATGTAAGAACTTCTTTCATAGCATCGAGCTGTTTGTCATGCTTGAACATACACCTGGCATGAAACCCTATATGGTTGTCGTAAAGGACGATACGGGAAATGTACAAGCCCACATGCTGACCATCCTTAGACGAAGAGGTGCCCTCTTTCCGCCCTATATCTTCACGCAAGGGCGTTCCTATGGTGAAGGAGAATACGAGGACGAGTCTGAAAAGGAAGTCCTCTTTGCCCAGATGCTGCAAACTATCACCCGTCATTTACTGCGTTGGCGATGCCTGTATATCGAGTTCAGTGATATCAGTCATAAGATGTTCGGATACAAATGGTTCCGCAAAAACGAATATTTCCCTGTTCCCTGGCAACAGATTCACAACTCGCATCACAGCAAATCGCCTCAGGAGCGCATTACGGAACGGGCTAACGATCGAGTGGTACATGCCTACGAAATGGGTATTGAAACGCGTGAGGTGGAAACCAGACAGGAAATAGAAACCTTCTACAAACTCCTTCGGAAATACTACCAGTTCAGGTATCAACGGCATATTCCAAATCTGCAATTTTTCCTTGCCTTAGGAGAAAGGGACGACTGCCACATCTCTATCACCCTCTACAAAAATAAAATTATCGGAGGAAGCGTATGTGTGTATTCCGACGGCAATGCATATCTTTGGTTCCAGTTCGCCAAACGGAAGAGTCATCCGCTCTTGCATCCTTCCTACCCGACCGTTTGGTACACATTGGTCAGAGCCTATGAAAATCATCAGGCACACACACAGTTCATGAACGTAGGACTTCCCTACAAGCGTAATCGGCTGCGTGAGTTCATTCTGTCATTTGGCGGTATACCCGTAGGAACTTACCGTTGGTTTCGTTTCTCCTTCAACTGGATGAACCGACTCTTCGCTTGGTTCTATGGAGAATAATAGGTGTATTATTAAAAAGGTGTCGATGCAAATGCAATATCCACGCTGGATATGCGTTATTATTCTGTATGAAAATAAAAACAATTCTCCTCACTATAGTGTTCGCAATTGGTTGCGGACTCACCATCCATGCACAAACGTTTACCCTACAGGGACGTGTCAGCGATAAAGACAACAACCCCATAGAACTCGCATCCGTCTATGTCACCGAACAAGGCAAACTGACAATGACCAACCTCAAAGGTGAGTTCTCAATGACCTTACATTCTGCCGATTCAGTCGTCATCCGTTTCTCAATGGTTGGCTACAAGGCAAAGACGCGTGTATTGAGGAATCCGAGAGGTAAACAAACGCTGCAAGTACAACTCTATGACGACAACACAATCGACGAAGTGGTTGTGGAAGGAAAGGCACAGCAACATGGTACCACTCGCGAGATTGACGTCAAGGATGCCAAACAGATGCCTTCGGTAACAGGTAATGCCGTAGAGGAAGTCATTCAGGGACAGGCAGGTGTATCTACTCACAATGAATTATCTTCACAATACAATGTGCGTGGTGGTTCGTTTGATGAAAATTCCGTTTATATCAACGATGTAGAAGTATTCCGTCCATTCCTTGTACGCAGCGGACAACAAGAAGGACTTTCCGTCATCAATCCCGATATGGTGGAAAGCATCGGATTCTCAACGGGAGGTTTCGAAGCCAAATACGGTGACAAGATGTCGAGTGCGCTCGATATTCACTATAAGCGTTTGAAACCGAAACAGTTCGAAGCATCTGTTGCAGCAAGTCTTTTAGGAGCAAGCGGCTATATTGGCTTCGGAACCAAGCATGTCTCTTGGTTGAACAGTATCCGCTACAAGACCAACCGCTACCTGCTTGGCTCAATGGACACGAAAGGTGAATACAAACCGAATTTCCTTGATTACCAAACCTATTTCAGCTATCAGCCGAATAAAAGATGGCAGATTGACTTCATAGGAAATATCTCTGACAATCACTACAACTTCACACCCAAGGACCGCGAGACGTCTTTTGGTACAATGGAGAACGTGAAGTCATTCCGCGTTTATTTCGACGGAAAGGAAAAAGACCTGTTTAGAACCTACTTTGGTTCGTTGAATATCACCCGTAATCTCAGCAAGAATACACAGATATCGCTCATCGCATCAGCATTCTCCACCAAGGAACAGGAGAAGTTCGACATTCAGGGACAATATTGGCTCACACAAACCGAAACGAGTGAGAATCTCGGTGTGGGAACCTATATGGAACACGCACGCAACTACCTAAAAGCCAATGTGGAAAGTTTCAAACTGATGGGTAAACATCGTGCCGGCAAGCATAATCTGGAAGGTGCGTTCACATATAAGTTCGAGCACATCAAGGAATACTCCCGAGAATATGAATATCGTGACTCCGCAGGATATAGCGTACCCCATACCGGCAACGACCTGTATTTGATTTATTCGCTGAATGCCCGCAACGAGTTGAAGGCTAAGCGAATGGAAGCCTACCTGCAAGACACGTGGCATTTCACAAGCGGAAACGACACGATGCCCACACGCTTCACCCTCAACTATGGAGTGCGTTTCGCCCATTGGAACTTCAACGGCGAGAGTATCGTTTCCCCACGTGCCTCCATCAGCATCGTTCCTGGCGGAAACCAGAATATCACCTACCGCTTTGCCACAGGACTCTATTATCAGGCACCTTTCTATAAGGAACTGCGCGACACCACAACCATTAACGGCATCACCTATGCCACGTTGAATCCGAAGATTAAGAGTGAGCGCTCCATTCATTTCATTGCATCGATGGACTATCGTTTCAAGATGTTGGATCGCAACTTCAAATTCACCGCTGAAGCCTACTACAAGTTGCTGTCGAACCTCATCCCCTACTCCGTCAACAACATGAAAATTGTGTATTACGGAACCAATGAGGCCAATGGTCATGCGGCAGGTATCGACCTGAAGCTATACGGAGAATTTGTGCCTGGTGCCGATTCGTGGCTGACTCTCAGTTTAATGAACACTCGCATGAAACTGCACGGAAAAAGCATCCCACTTCCGACCGACCAACGCTATGCCATCAATCTGTTCTTCACTGACTATTTCCCAGGTTCCACACGCTGGCGTATGAGTCTGAAGCTCGCCTTTGCCGACGGGCTTCCATTCGCCGCACCTCACAAGGCATTGGAGAACAGCAATTTCCGCGCACCAGCCTATAAGCGCGTTGATATCGGTATGAGCTATCGTTTGCTGAATAATGAGGAACGCGAGAAAAATACACCTTTCAAGAATATCTGGCTGGGCGTCGACTGTCTGAATCTCTTCGGCATCAACAACGTCAACTCCTACTATTGGATTACCGATGTCGCCAATCAGCAGTTTGCCGTACCGAATTATCTCACCGGTCGTCAGATCAATGCCCGCATACTCTTCGAATTCTAACTGCTAATTTTACTTTAAAAAATTTGGAGGTATACATATTATTATGTAAATTTGCAGCAGAAAAAGGAAACAAACAGAGGGTCGTATCGGACAGATCGGGATACTCATCAAATAATACTGAAAACCGAGGACAATTCTTCTGCTAATGGCGGGCCACATAAACTCTTCGGAACTAAGCTGCAAAGCCGGTGGATTACAAAGGCAGTGAATCCTCAAATCTTATCATAAGGAGTTTTCATCACATCGCGGTACGGCCCTTTTACAAAAAAGAAGTTCCCTCCAACTTCCCCAGTGAGGAGGAAGCTTTTAATATAACTTTCGATTTAACTCCCAATTTAACTCCCGATTTAACTCCTAATTTAACTCCCAATAAAAAAATGTTTAGTGGTATTGTAGAAGAAATGGCAACGGTTGTTGCTATCAAGAAATATGGTGAGAACGTGGACTTCACGCTCAAGTGTTCATTTGTTGATGAACTGAAAATCGACCAGAGTGTTGCACACAACGGAGTATGTTTAACAGTCGTGAGCATTGAGAACGGCACGTATGTGGTGACGGCGATGAAGGAAACGCTTGACCGTTCGAATCTCGGCAAACTGGAAGTAGGCAGCCGTGTGAACGTGGAGCGTTCAATGCTGATGAACGGTCGTCTGGACGGACACATCGTACAAGGACACGTGGATCAGACGGCTACGTGCATTGAGATGGAAGATGCCGACGGCAGCACGTATTTCACCTTCCAATATGCATCGGATAAGGAGATGACTCAGCGCGGCTATTTTACGGTTGACAAAGGATCGGTGACCGTGAACGGAGTCTCGCTGACGGTTTGTGAACCTACCAACGACACGTTCAAGGTGGCTATCATCCCCTATACGCGTGAACATACGAACTTTGCGGATATCCAAGTAGGAACGGTTGTAAACTTGGAGTTTGACATCTTGGGCAAATATATCGCAAGGTTGCAGAGCTTGAGGTAAAGCCCCCTCCGACTCCCCCTAAAGGGAGAGAGTGAGTGGTTATGGGTTATTGAAGCTTTTAGAGATTCAAGAGTTCTTCGGGTGTTTCGATGAAGGTTGTAGCTCCATGAGCCAAGAGGAATTCTTGATCGCGGAATCCCCATAACACACTGATGCACGGCATACCACTATTGCGAGCCGTTTGTATATCCACATCGCTGTCGCCGACATAGACTGCATCCTCTTTTCCTACTCGCAACTGACGGAGTGCTTCGAGAACAGTATCGGGAGCTGGCTTTTTGCGGATGCCTTCCGCCTCATTTTCGCCGATGGCCACATCGATTGTATCAGGAAAGAAATGACGACAGAGTTCCTGTGTGGCATCATGAAACTTATTGCTGACGACAGCCAGTCGGCAATTCCGTTCTTTCAGAATACGCAACAGTTCCGGAATGCCTTCATAGGGACAGGTATGATCCATATTGTGCTCTGCATAATGTGTTCGGAAACAACGAAAGACTTCTTCAAACATAGGATGCTGCTCGCCATCCGGCACAGCACGCTCGATTAGTTTTCGAATGCCATTACCCACAAACCGAAGGACATCATGGGTTGACCACGTGGGCATTCCGTAGGTTTGAAGTGCATAATTTGTACTGGCTGTTAAATCGTCAATCGTATTCAACAGCGTTCCGTCTAAATCAAAGATATAGGTTTTATACATCGTGTCAATTATCTTTTGCTTCGTTCAATCATCTGACGAACTTTACCATTATATTGTTGTGCCGCCATCAACTGCTCAAGAGTCAGGTGCATGCGGTATTTCCATTGGTTGTACGGATCGTATGGAGCATTGATACGCTCACTCCAAGGGTCTTTCCTTCGCAGGTCAGCACTCATCGCCAACCAGTCTTGCAACGACAGGATGCACATCATGGAAGGTCCATACAGATGGCGCGCAATCATCTCTTCTGCCAAATGTGCAGATAAGTGTTTCGGTGCCCGTCCTTCTTTTTGCATCATCGTGGCGAAATAGCGTTGGGTGCGCCCGGGAAACTCCTCCCACCACTGACGCAAGGGAGCCATATCGTGAGTACTGATCGTGGAAACACTCCGATAAGGATAGGCTGACAGGCGTGCAAACTCTACATCCGGCTCTTTCGGCATCCGTTGTACTTCAAGTGTCAGTATGCGTTGCTCATCCAATACATCATGCACACAATCAGGCATCATGCCCAAGTCTTCCGCACACACCAGCATCCGCACATCCTCCAACAGTTTGTCGAAGCGACGACTGGCACGATGACGCCAGAAATCATTATGTCGCAGGAAGAAATAGTCGTTATATATCGTCATGAACGCATTCTTTTCTTCTGATGTCAGGATATCGAACACAGGTGCATTGAACACGCCGTAGCGAGGGTGATACATTTCCGGCTGATAGGGATCTTCCAGGAACAGCACGTTGGCAATGAGGCGATAGAGACCGTCGCGAATCCATTGGCTGTTCTCATCGTTGCGTCCATCGAAGAACCGCTGCACCTTCACCTGCGTATCATATTCTTCGCGCAGGTCATAGAGGTGGTAGGCTTTCTTCTGCAAGAAGGTTTCTCGCACATACGGAGCATGAACACCAAAGAGTTTTTCCAATACATGGTCATTGATAAACGGCCGTGTAAACAGCTCCCGTCGGAATGCCAACCCACATCGCCCTATCTCTTCCTCGCTCATTGGCAAAGCAGGCATATAATGTCCCATATCAGCAAACAGCTGCGTACGTGGAATTTCCCAGATACGGAAATGTGACACAACATGATCCAGGCGCACCACATCGAAGAACTGTTGCCAATACAACAACAACTCATGCTGAAAGGCAATCGCCTCTGCTGTATCACGCATAGGGGGGAATCCCCAGTTCTGCCCCATCAGCTCGTCACGCGACGGAGGCGTCCCCATCTGCATCTCCATATTAAATAAGGTGGGATTCATCCAAGTTTCTACACTGTCACGATAAACACCGACTGGCAGATCACACTTCAACGCCACACGCTTTTGGTGTGCGTATTGCGAAGCTTGCTGCAACTGAGCGTGCAGATGATATTGTACAAAACAGGTCTTGCGGATATGCGCATACAGCGGTGAATCGACCTGTGTGTTTTTCATCACATCACGTTGCTGATAAACAGCATATTGAGGCCAGTCTTCATAGTGAGCCGTACCAAACTTATCCCTCAGCGCACAGAACAATGCATAAGGTAACAGCCACGATTCATTAGCTTTGTAGAAAGTACGGAAAGCATCTGATGCTAGCACCTCATCACCACTTTCCTCATATACCTTATTTATATAGTCAGTCTTCACACGGTCTACAGCCATATAGTCGCTATCCTCCAAAGCGTTCAACTCGCGACGTTGGCGCAGGAACACACCTTTGGCCTGTTTGTCTTTCAGCTCAGGCAACTGCTCCAAATCGAGATAATGCGGATGCAATGCCCGCAACGAGATGGCGTTGTAGGGATGTGAATCTGTCCACGAATGCATACTAGTGGTATCGTTCAGCGGCAGCAGTTGTATTACCTTCATCCCAACCTGCGATACCCAATCAACCAGTCGTTTTAAATCACCCATATCGCCCACGCCGAACGAGTGTTCGCTACGCAACGAGAACAACGGAATGCTGATACCGGCACACTTCCACATTTGTTCCTTTACACGCAACACGCCTCCCTGTAGCACCATCACCGTACCGTCGGGCAACGGGTATTCACTTTCAATCAGTCGGTTGTCTCCTTCCTCCCACATTTTCAAAGCATGCGTCTTGTCGTCAACAATCACATATTTGTATTCTATCGGAAAAGAAACGTTGTCCACATTTACCGCCAAACGCCACTGACCGTCAGCGATGGGATGCATCGTCAGATAACGTGACGGATTCCAGTCGCCCAAGGTAGGATGACTCCCACATACGGCAAGCGACTCTCCCTCCTGCAACTGCGGGGCAGCCACTTCCAAAACCACCGTCTTTCTGTATAGCGGCATCGGCACATCGCCTGTGGGCAACACCTGTGGAGTTTTCCCACAATGAAGTAACTTTGTATAATAGGGCAACGTGAATGGCACATCACGCCATTGGTCGTTGAAGACATAATCTTTCGACAAGTCAACGGGGAAGGTTCGTTTCACCATGTTCCACTCCCTACGCAATACATAACCGTCTTCGGCCTCTACCTGATAGTGATAGCTCATAGACAGGATGGGGTTCTGACGCGACTCCATCACCGTCGTCTCCACATACCACCACTCGCCCGTCTGCGTCTGCATCTGCAGATTCTGGTGCTTCGTTTTCCCGTTGCGCTGGCGATAGGAAATCATGACATGAAGACTTTCACCCCATGCAGTTGTATAATTGATACTGAATCGTAGTTTCATCGCTCTATAGGTTAATCGACGCAAAGATACAAACAAAAGGTCGAAGAACATACTTTTTAGACAAAAAAAAGATGAGGTGTTGATTTTTTTTGTAATTTTGCCGACGAAATAATAAATAAGGTATGAGAAAAAGAAAAACAAGAAAGGTATTTCTTACCATCGGTGTTGTTGCATTATTGCTCGTTGTGTTGATGCTTTACATGTTGTTCTGGCCAGTCGGCAAAACGAACAAGGCGGCATATATCATGATTGACCAAGACGATACAAAGGATTCTGTATTCACTAAACTGGAACCCGTTGTCACCCCAACGGCTCTGAAAACCATCAAATTCCTGACGAGTATGACCAGTTACGGCGACCACATCCGTACCGGTCGCTATGAGGTAGGCAAAGAAGGTGCGTTCACCACTTTCCGTCATATCAAGAACGGCATCCAGGCACCGCTGATGCTCACCATTCCTTCCGTAAGGACCCTTGACCGACTGGCCGAGGAAGTGGGCAAGCGCATGATGTTCTCCAGCAATGAACTTCTCGACTCTCTGCAAGACTCCACCGTCTGCCACCGATACGGGTTCACCAAGGAAACCATTCCCTGTATGTTCATCCCCAATACCTACGACCTGTTTTGGAACACCAGTATCACCAACTTCCTGGATCGTATGAAGAAAGAGTACGACCGCTTCTGGACATCAGCCAGAAAGGAAAAGGCGAAGACGATTGGTCTCACGCCTGAAGAGGTGACCACCTTGGCAAGTATCGTTGAAGAGGAAACAGCCAACGACGGTGAGAAGCCGATGGTAGCGGGTATGTATATAAACCGACTGAACATTGATATGCTGCTGCAGGCCGACCCGACGGTGAAATTCGCCTTGAAGAACTTTGAGGCCAAACGTATCTATAACAGTATGCTGAGTGCCGACAGTCCCTATAATACCTATAAATATAAGGGATTGCCGCCAGGACCAATCCGTATTCCTTCGGTAGTAGGTATCGATGCAGTACTGAACCACACTCACCACGATTACCTTTATATGTGTGCGAAGGAAGATTTCAGCGGTACCCACAATTTTGCAAAGACCTTTTCGGAGCATCAGGCAAATGCAGCAAAGTATGTGAAGGCTCTGAATGAGAGAGGGATTAAGTAAGTCAACGGTCAATGGTCAACGGGTAAAGTATATAAAAAAAAGAAATGCCTCTCACTTCACAGCGATAGGCACTCAATCTCAATAGGTATTAGCCTTTTTTAAGGTAAAAAGATTGTATTCAGGATAACGGGTGCAAAGATAAGGCTTTTTTCACATACCTGCAAATTTTTTTCAAGTTTTTTTAAAACTTTTTCTTAACAAGCGTATTTTTATCGAAACTTTTCGCTTATACAAAAGAAAATATGTAACTTTGCCCCTCAGAATTTAGCATTAAAAAAGTATGGAAATCAATACAAACGAAGAGAAAAGAAGCTTGAGCTTCGTAGAACAATTCGTTGAGGAAGACCTCGCGGAAGGTAAGAACGGTGGACGCATACAGACTCGTTTCCCACCGGAGCCAAACGGCTACCTGCACATCGGACACGCCAAAGCCATCTGCATGGACTTCGGTGTAGCTGAGCGTTACAACGGTATTTGTAACCTGCGCTTCGACGATACCAATCCCTCGAAGGAAAACAACGAATATGTGGAGAATATCCTCAATGATATCTCATGGCTGGGATTCAAATGGGGCAATATCTATTATGCCAGCGACTATTTTGAGAAGCTGTGGGAGTTTGCTGTATGGCTCATCAAGAAGGGATTGGCCTACGTTGACGAACAGACATCAGAAGAGATTGCCCGTCAGAAAGGTACTCCTACGGAGCCAGGGGTGGCAAGCCCCTATCGCAACCGTCCCATTGAGGAGAGCCTTGCTTTGTTCAATCAGATGAACACACCTGAAGCCGTTGAGGGAAGTATGGTGCTGCGTGCCAAACTCGATATGGCAAATCCGAATATGCACTTCCGCGATCCTATCATGTATCGCATTATCCAGACACCTCACCACCGCACTGGTACCAAGTGGCACGCATACCCAATGTACGACTTCGCTCACGGACAGAGCGACTATTTCGAGGGGGTCACCCACTCGATCTGCACACTGGAGTTTGTGCCGCACCGTCCGCTCTACGACAAGTTCATTGACTTCCTGCTGGAGAAAGAAACGGGTGCAGCACCTGAACAAGCCAACTACCGTCCGCGTCAGATTGAGTTCAACCGCTTGAACCTCACCTACACGATGATGTCGAAGCGGAAGCTGCTGGCATTGGTAGAAGAGAAATTCGTCAGCGGATGGGACGACCCGCGTATGCCGACTATCAGCGGTATGCGTCGTCGCGGCTATTCACCGCAGAGTGTCCGCAACTTCATCGACTCTATTGGCTACACAAAGTTCGATGCCTTGAACGACATGGCTCTTCTTGAAGCTTCCGTACGTGAAGACCTGAACAAGAAAGCCCTTCGCGTAAGTGCCGTATTGAACCCTGTGAAACTCGTCATCACCAATTATCCTGACGGTCAGACGGAAGAGATGGAAGCCATCAACAACCCGGAGAACGAGGCAGACGGCACACATACCATCACTTTTTCAAAGAATCTGTGGATAGAACGCGACGATTTCATGGAGGATGCACCCAAGAAGTTCTTCCGTATGACTCCTGGCAAGGAGGTCCGACTGAAGAATGCCTACATCGTCATGTGTACAGGCTGTACCAAAGATGCCGACGGCAACATCGTTGAGATTCAGGCAGAATATGATCCTACGAGCAAGAGCGGTATGGAAGGAGCCAACCGCAAGGTAAAAGGTACCCTCCACTGGGTAAGCGCCGACCACTGCAAACAGGCAGAGGTACGCATCTACGACCGTTTGTTCAATGTAGAGAATCCGTCTGCCGACGAGCGCGACTTCCGTGAGCTGCTCAATCCTGAGAGTCTGCAAATCCTCAGCAACTGTTATGTAGAGGAATATGCCGCTGAACGTCAGCCGGGCGAGTACCTGCAGTTCCAGCGCATCGGCTATTTCATGACCGATATCAACAGTACTGCCGACAAACTCATCTTCAATAAAACGGTAGGCCTGAAAGATACGTGGGCGAAGCAAGCAAAGAATGGATAAATACTATCAGAGTCAGCGCTTCCGTGAACTGCTGCAACGCTATGAAGAAGCTGAGCAGACAGGTAACGGCGGTTTCTTTGATGCCGACGAGCTGACCGACCTTGCCGAATATTATCATAATCAAGGATTCGATACCATCACCAAGAGTCTTTTGGAACGGGCCATCTACACATTCCCCGGTTCCACAATGCCGTTGGTGCTGATGTCGCGTTTGGCTCTGATGGATGAGTTCCCTGATTTGGAGGAACCCGAATATTATCTTGACCAGATCATCGACAAGGCTGACATTGAGTACTTCTATGCGACGGTGGAAATCAAAATCGCCCGCAAAGAATTGGAGGAAGCCAATTTCCTGCTTGAGGAAAAGATGGACGAGCTGGAAGAAGACGATGTCAACGACTTTGCCTTAGATGTGGCATTGATCTACGGCGATTATGAGGAGTTCGACTATGCCGACCACTGGCTGCAATTCGTCAGCGACACATCTAATCCCGACTACAAGGAGCTAAAGGGACGCATTCTTGCCAGCAAGGGCATGTTCCAGGAGAGTGAGGCTATCTTCAACGAACTGATTGACAGCGACCCCTACTCTGCTCCGTATTGGAACCGCTTGGCGAAGACGCAGTTTATGGGCAACAAGATCCACGACTCCATCACCAGCAGCGAATACTCTATTGCCATCAATCCCAATGATACGGAAGCGACCTTGAACAAAGCCAACGGCCTATACTGTCTGGGCAACTACGAGGAAGCACAGAAATACTATCAACGCTATGCTGAGTTGAATCCGACGAATGAAACGGGTGAATTGTTTCAGGCATTGTGTCTGCTCAATATGGATCGTTTTGAGGAGGCTTTGCCGCACTTGGAACTTGCTGCGGAGAAAGTTGAACAGATGCAGAACAGCCGCGGACAACAGGAAGTCTATATGGAAATGGCATTTACCTACAGTCACCTCGGTCGGATGCAGAATGCCCTACAATGTGTGCAGAAGATGTTGCGCTTGAAGGTCATTGACAGGAATGAGTTGATGGTCATCAAAGGACACGTCTATCTGGAGAACAACCGCTTCGACGAAGCCATTGAATGTTTCAAGCAAGCGATGTATGACTCCGAACTGTCACCCTCCATTCTCTTCAAAGTAGCGGTATCAGTCTTTGACTGCGGCTATCTGGGAATGGCAAGGAATGTGTTCAAAGTCCTCTTTAATCGGGTTCCTGACGATTGGACAGAAGGCTATGCTTATATGGCACGCTGCTGCTATGAGCTGGGCGAAATGGATGAATACCGCAAATACCTCGCCATCGCCGAAGAGAAGAATCCAGATGAAGTAAAAAATATGTTTGCGGATATGAATAACCAGTAAACTTGTATTATTCTTGGAGTTCCTTGAGAACTTCGTTCGAAAAAACTTACTAAACAATGGGCGAATTTGATTTTTTTCAGTTTATCATAGAACACCTCAACTACGGATGGATCTATTTCCTGATGCTGCTTGAAAGCACCGTCATCCCTGTTCCATCGGAGTTGGTTGTGTCACCTGCTGCCTATTTTGCAGCAGAAGACGGTCAGTTGAACATTTGGTTGATCATCCTCTACGGCACCCTGGGTGCTGATTGCGGTGCCAGCATCAACTACGTTGCAGGCCGTTATCTGGGACGTCCCATCATCTACCGTTTCGCCAATTCGAAATGGGGAAAGATGTGTCTGCTCAATCAGGAGAAAGTAGAGAAAAGCGAAAAGTATTTCGACAAGAACGGCGCGACGGCAACGCTGACTGGTCGTCTGATACCTGGTATCCGTCACCTGATATCCATTCCTGCAGGAATGGCTCGCATGAACTACTGGCGATTCTTATTCTTCACGACGCTGGGTGCAGGTGTTTGGAACTGTATCTTAGCCGCACTGGGATGGTGGCTCAACAGCTTTGTACCCAGAGAACAGCTGGAGGCAACCATCGACAAATATAGCGAATACATCAAGTTCATTATTCTCGGACTTGTTGCACTCGCCATTATCTATTTCCTCGTGAAGTATTGGATGAAGAAAAGAAGGAAGAAGGAAGACCCACCCCAGTCCTCCCTGTAAAGGGAGGGAGGAGACCTCTCTCCTGCTGATTAACCTTCTGAGAATTGTTTGATGCGCTGTTCCTCTGATAACTTACAGATGAGCAGCGTGCCGTTTTTCTCTGCGACAATGCAATCCTCCAGTCCCTGCACAACAACCCTCTTTTCTTCTGTGGTATGAATAATACAGTTCCTGGTGTCGTACAAAGATACATTCTGACCAATGATGGCATTGCCGTAGAGGTCGCGCTTGCTCTGCATCAGCAAGCTGCCCCACGTGCCCAGGTCGCTCCATCCGAAATCAGCAGGACAAACGAAGATTTCCTCTGCTTTTTCCATAATGGCATAGTCCACACTGATGCTCTCACATTCCGGATAGCGCAGGTTAATCTGTTCCTGTTCGGCATCGGTTCCGTAGATGGGACGCATCGATTCGAAAATACGGGCAATAGAAGGCTGATAGATACGGAAGGCGTTCACGATGGTGGACACATTCCACACAAAGATACCTGCATTCCAGAAGAAATTGTTCTGCTTGATATAACGGGTGGCTGTTGCCAAATCGGGTTTCTCACGGAAGGTATCCACACGGTAGATTTCCTTGTTGCGCGGACTTGCCGATGATAAGTCTGCCTGGATATATCCGTAACCGGTTTCAGGGCGGTTGGGCTTGATACCCAACGTCACGATCGTATCGGTGCCGTTGGTAAAGCGCAAACATTGATTGATGACACGACGGAACTCTGCGACATTGGCAACGATATGGTCACTGGGAGTCACCACCATATTGGCTGTCGGATCAGCCTCTTTCACGCGCCAGCTGACGTAGGCGATACACGGAGCGGTGTTGCGCCGACAGGGTTCGCTGAGGATATTGCCGACAGGAATCTCTGGTAACTGCTCTTTGACGATGTCCACATAACGCTCGTTGGTAACCACCCACACGTTCTCCGGACGGGTGATACTGCCGAAACGGTCATAGGTAAGCTGTAGCAACGAACGCCCCACTCCCAGCACATCAATGAACTGTTTGGGCTTCTCTTCTGTACTCATCGGCCAAAAGCGGCTTCCAATGCCACCTGCCATAATTACGACGTGATTGTTTGTCTTTCCCATCTTTTCCACCTATTTATATTTCGATAGAGATGGCAAAGATAAACAAAAAAAATGAAAAGAACATAATTCCCTATTATTTTTATTAAAAAATCATTCACTTTTCGTAACTTTGCACATTCAAAACTAAAAAAGGTATGGAACATCCCTTTATTGCAGGCCCTTGCGTCATTGAATCACAGGAATTGCTGGAGACGGTGGCGAAGGAATTGGTAAGGCTCAACAAGCTGTTCGGCATCGACATCATTTTCAAGGCGTCGTTTGATAAGGCCAACCGCACATCAATACGCTCCTTCAGAGGTCCAGGAATGGACAAAGGATTGCAGATGCTGGCTGATATCAAGTCGAAATACGGCTTGCGCGTGCTGACCGATATCCATGAAAGCTATCAGGCAGCTCCCGTAGGCGAGGTTGCCGATGTTGTTCAGATACCTGCGTTTCTATGCCGACAAACCGATTTGCTCAAGGCGGCTGCCCAAACGGGACGCATTGTCAACATCAAGAAAGCGCAGTTTATGAGCGGTCGCGATATGCGCTACCCTGTCGAGAAAGCTTTGGATGCCGGCGCACAGGATGTTTGGCTCACGGAACGCGGCAATGCCTTCGGGTACAACAACCTCGTGGTTGACTTCCGCAATATCGACGATATGCTTCAGATTGTGCCTACCGTCATCATGGATTGCACCCATAGCGTGCAGCGACCCAGTGCTGGCGACGGCAAGACAAGCGGCGACAGGAAGTTTGTTCCATCGATGGCATTAGCAGCGAAAGCCTTTGGGGCAACGGGTTGGTTCTTTGAGGTCCACCCCACCCCAGACGAAGGATTGAGCGATGCTGCAAACATGCTGGATCTAAACAAATTAGAAACAGTTATTCATGCAATTCTACAAGCGCAAGATTTGTCGATATAACATCAATCGAGATGAAAAAAATCAGAGCATACGCCATACAATGTATCAAAGATGAGGCTCAGGCAACGCTGGATCTGATTCCACAACTTGACGACAATTTTGACCGCGCTGTTCAGATGATGTTCAACTGTCACGGAAAGATTATCGTGACAGGTGTGGGCAAAAGCGGACACATCGGCGCGAAGATTGCGGCAACATTGTCTTCTACGGGCACACCAGCCTTCTACATCAATCCGCTCGACGTCTTTCACGGCGACTTGGGCGTGATGACGAAAGACGATGTGGTCTTGGCATTGAGCAACTCCGGACAAACCGATGAGCTGCTGCGCTTCATTCCCCTGGTGCTCCACATGAACATCCCCATCATTGGCATCAGCGGAAATCCGCAGTCGCTGTTGGCGAAATACTCCGATGCACATATCACCGTGAAAGTGGAGAAAGAGGCTTGTCCGCTCAATTTGGCACCAACGAGCAGTACGACGGCTGCACTCGTAATGGGTGACGCCATTGCCATTGCTCTCATGGAGATGCGGAACTTCAAACCACAGGACTTTGCCCATTTCCATCCAGGCGGGGAGTTGGGCAAGCGCCTGCTGACAACAGCCACCGACGTGATGCGCACCCACGATCTTCCCATTATTCCGAAGGAGATGCACTTGGGCGAAGCCATCATCCACGTCAGCAAGGGAAAACTCGGATTGGGCGTGTCGTTGGACGAGAATGAGCAGGTTTGCGGTCTCATCACCGATGGCGACATCCGTCGGGCGATGGAGAAATGGCAGGCAGAATTCTTCGACCGCACCGTTGACGACATCATGACACGTCAGCCAAAGACCGTATTGCCCACCACGAAGATTACGGAGATACAGCGCATCATGCAAAAATATAAAATCCATACGGTGCTCGTCGTTGACAAAGAACAACACCTGTTGGGCATCGTTGACCATTATTCATGTATGATATGAACCTCAGAAGAATCACCTTATACATCCTGCTCGGCATCTCGTTGCTGAGTGATGCACAGACAAGCGACTCGCTCATCGTCAAACAGCTACGTGAGCGTGGCGTCACCTTTTCGCACAACAATGCCGTCACCTTGCTGATGAGCGGACAGGAAAAGTTCGACGATATGTTTGCTGCCATTCGTCAGGCCAAGAAGAGCGTCCATCTCGAATACTTCAATTTCCGCAACGACTCCATCGCCAACCTCCTGTTCGACATTCTCGCAGTGAAAGCCGCCGAAGGCGTTGAGGTGCGGGCCTTGTATGATGGTTTCGGCAACTCGTCCAACAACCAGCCACTGAAGAAAGAACACGTCGAGAGAATCCGCAAGACGGGTGTCCAGCTCTACGAGTTCAACCCTGTACGCTTCCCCTGGATTGATGACATCTTCAACCGCGACCATCGGAAAATCGTCGTGATTGACGGAAAGATTGCCTACACGGGCGGTATGAACGTAGCCGACTATTACATCAACGGAACAGAAGTCGTCGGCGAATGGCACGATATGCATTGTCGCATCGAGGGTGACGAGGTCAACACTTTGCAGAAAATCTTCCTGCGGATGTGGAAGAAGGTGACAGGCGAAGATATTCATGGACCACAGTATTATCGCGGCTTGGGCGACACCAGCTATATCACTGGCTTGAAGCCCGACACCACCGCTACTGCCGGCAATAAGATGATAGGCATCATCAACCGCGAACCGCATGTCACAAAGGCCATCATCCGCGATTTCTACCTGAATGCCATCAACGATGCACAAGACACCATCAAGCTCATCAACCCCTATTTCACGCTGAACCACAAGTTGAAGAAAGCCTTGAAGAATGCGGTGAAACGAGGGGTGAAAGTAGAACTCATGCTGTCTGTCAAGAGCGACATTCCCCTGACGCCCGACTGCGGTTTCTACAATGCCCACAAGCTGATGAAAGCCGGTGTCGAAGTATGGATGTACAAGCCAGGATTCCATCATACCAAAATCATCATGGTTGACGGCCGCTTCTGTACAGTCGGCAGTGCCAACCTCAATGCACGAAGTCTGCGATGGGATTACGAAGAGAATGCCGTCATCATCGACCCGCATACCACGAAGGAACTCTGCGACCTGTTTGACCGCGAAAAGAACGACAGTTTCAAGCTAACAGAAGAAAAATGGCTTCAGTGGCGTTCACCCTCCAACCGTTTCACCGGCTGGTTCGCCCACCTACTCGCCCCGTTCCTGTAAGATGACGAGCGTGATGTCACTCTACTGTCCCGTTGGCACGGTGTTACTCGCCTGTCTGCTCTTAATAAGGACGGAGTATTTCTTTTCTTGATGTATCAGTCACTCACCTGTCACCTGACATCCGAAAAAACATAAAACGAAAAAGGGGAGCTCTATGGCTCCCCTTTGATTGATCTCGATAAACTAAAAATTTGATTAATAAATAATGTTAGTACTCTCTAATTTATAGTTCACAGATTTTTACCTTACGTCTATTTCCGCTCGCTCTTACAGCAAAGTGAACCCAGTAGCTGCCTGTTTTGGCACGATGCTCGATGATGATTTCATCGAAAGCCTCACCCCGTTCTTTACTGATATCTAAGAGGTAAGCAGCATACCGAAGTGCTTGCTCTATTCCTGAACAACGGATGTCCGCTGCACAACCAGTCAGATGATTGCTGGTGGCAACACCGCCAACGGCTTGGTTGACGGCTTGTGAACGATAACCGCTATTGATATAAATCGGTGAGGGGCTGAGAGTGCCGGGTGTCGGATAAGCTCGAAGAGCCTCCAACCACCCGCACAATCTGCGAAGGTTCGTGATTACTGACTGGGTAGGAAAATTGTGATCAGCCGTTTCGACTGAGGTCGAACACATCTCGCTGAGCGTGAAGTGCTCGGTTAGTTTGATTGATTTGTCGATATACTTATTCATAATACTTAAATTTTTTCGACCCCCTCCTAACCTCCCCAAGGGGGAGGAATTCAATCTCCCCTCCATTTGGGAGGGGCTGGGGTGGGGTCTTTATTATACTTTCTTTTTATATTTTTCGCTCTTGAGAAAACTGTCATCTGTCATCTGTACCACATAGCCGCGTTTTTTCCATTGCGAAACCATATTTTTTGTCTTTACGGTACCCATTCCCTGCTGTCTTCTCACGCTCTTAGCATCTTCAAGCGTAAATTTATCAGGCAGCAGCTCCAAGAGGTTTCTCGGTCCACGCTTGCCGATACGGGCATCGTCGCCGTTGATAGCTTTGGCGATGTCGTCACCGAAAAACTGCATCTTGCACCAAAGGTCGTAGTTTAAGGACCAGCGGATAAATTCCTCGATAGACTTTTCCCACTTGCAGCCGTTGGCGACAAAGAGCACACAAGCTTTCAGCCAGGCGATGACACAAGCTCGGTGAGAGAGATTCCAATACACTTCGTTCTGCGAGAGTCGTGCAAACTCAGCACATTCCTGCTGCAGTTTCTGAGCCAGTTTGAAAGCCTGCGGACAATCAATCAGTCCCCTTGCAGAAGTGAGGTTGTCGATGTACGGTTTCAGTTTCTCTTCAAACGCCATATCATACTGTCCGTAGATAGGCTGCTCACTGCCGATTTCCTGTTCGGGAATGGTGCAGAAGTTGATACGGGAGATAGGACCGTCTGTCAAGACGTTGCGGAAGAACCGCCTGCCTTTTAAGATAGTGGTACAAGCATTCCAGTTGAAGCGGCACTTGGGACGAGCCGTCACCGACTGCGTACCGACACGAGTCTGACCGTATTCTGCTCCTGGGTCGAAAGCCAGACACATCAACTGGAAATGCTGCTTGCCCGTCTGACCTTTCAGTTGCTCAAACAAGTCCAGCTCATTGAGCTTCACGTAAACGAAATGTCCCTCGCTTTCATCGAGTCGGGTTACCAGAGCCGGCTTTGTCATATCAGAGTCGATGATTTGTATCACCAATCCTTCAGGACGCATCAGCTTGTCTTTGTTGGCACCTTTTCGCTGACAGTCCTTCTTCCACTCAGCCTCACGCCGTTCGTTCTCCTTGTCGCGCCGTTTGATGTCCGCCATAATCTGTTCGATGGGTGCATCGATACAGCCTTTACCAGCACCCGTACCAGCCATCAGTACATTCATCAAGGTCGCCTCGTGCTCCACGTTGTCGGTGTAGTTGAAGCGTACCTTACAAAGATGTGTACCCAAAGCAGGGAAGATTGCATTCGCCACAGCTGGCTGATAAACAACAGGTGTTTTCGATACCATCAGTTGTACCAACTTCGGCAGTTTCTCAGGCATCACAGGAGGAATGGAAGGCGTTTCGGTTTCTGTTTCTGAATCCTGCGAAGCCCCCAGTCTTCGGCTTTGCGTAAAGAGATTTTCCTGATACTTCAACAACCGCTGATTGGGATTGGTGTAGTTGGCGTAGAAGTCTTCAACTAACTGTTGGATATTCTCATCCTGCCAATGCTTTGGCATCAACTCGGCAAGAACTCCGTTCATCTCGTCTTTCTTCAACAGTTGTGTAGCACCCGACAACAGCATCTTCACACTGGTATGTCTGCCGCCTTCTTCCAAGAAATCTGCTTCCACCAGATTCTTCTCCTTCATCACACCTTTGGCAATAAACCGCACACGCTCATCCACCGATGTACACAAAGGGGACTGTCCCTTTTGTGTACTTTTCGCTTCTGCCTTAGTCCTTTGACCTTCGACCTTTGACGGACTCCCTCCCCCTCGGGGGAGACAGAGGGGGGTCTCTTCCTCCCACGGGCGATAATGCTTGTTGGCCTTCTTTGCCCCAGCAGGAACTTCTTCGAGATTCTTCTTCTCGCGCTCCTTCAAGCTCTTGAAAGCTTCGGCTGCTTCCTCATCAGATAACGACTCGGTGAAGAGTGCATCATCCAAAAGAGGTGTGGTTTCCTCATTGATGGGACCATGAAAAACAACCCGATTGTTTTCCTTGTTATTGGTATCCATCTCAGTCTGCGTCAGGATCGACATTCTGACCTGACACTCCAAAATGGTTTTCCCTGTTTCCCG
>CADBAP010000014.1 GCA_902792685.1 uncultured Prevotellaceae bacterium | reverse complement strand
TATCCACATTGCTGGCGTACAGACAAGCCCGTTTTGTACTATCCGCTCGACTCTTGGTTTATCAAGAGCACCGAGAAGAAAGAACGCATGTTTGAGTTGAATAAAACCATTAATTGGCAGCCGGAATCGACTGGTACAGGTCGATTTGGCAATTGGTTGGAGAACTTGAACGACTGGAACTTGTCACGTTCTCGTTTCTGGGGCACACCGCTTCCTATCTGGCGTGATGAGGATGGTGAGGAAATCTGTATCGGCAGTGTGGAAGAGCTTTACAACGAGATTGAAAAAGCAGTTGAAGCCGGTATCATGAAGACCAATCCGATGAAGGAGAAGGGTTTTGTACCGGGCAACTATGCACAGGAGAACTACGACAAGATAGACCTGCACCGTCCCTATGTGGACAACATCGTGCTAGTGAGCAAGAGCGGCAAGCCGATGAAGCGTGAAACCGACCTGATTGACGTGTGGTTCGACAGCGGTTCGATGCCTTACGCACAGATTCACTATCCGTTTGAAAACAGCGATAAGATAGACAAGCGTCTGGCTTTCCCCGCTGACTTCATCAACGAAGGTGTGGATCAGACACGTGGCTGGTTCTTCACGCTGCATGCCATCGCTACGATGGTGTTTGACTCGGTAGCCTTCAAGAATGTGATTTCTACCGGTCTTGTTCTCGACTCCAAAGGCAATAAGATGTCAAAGCATGTGGGTAATGTGGTCAACCCGTTCGAGATGATAGAGAAATACGGTTCCGATGCCGTTCGTTTCTATATGATGACCAACAGCGAACCGTGGGACAACCTGAAGTTTGACCCGAATGGTGTTGATGAAATCCGTCGTAAGTTCTTCGGCACCTTATATAATACGTATAGCTTCTTCGCACTCTATGCCAATGTGGACGACTACAATCCGTATTCTCCCATCAAGGTTGATTACTCGGCTGCTCCGGAGATTGACCGATGGATTCTCTCCAAGGTGAACACACTGGTAAAGAATGTGGAAAAGGAACTGGAGAACTATGACCCGACACGTGCCGGACGTCTGATTGATGCGTTTGTCAACGATGACCTTTCCAACTGGTATGTTCGTCTGAACCGCAAACGTTTCTGGGGTAAGGAGATGAGTGACGACAAGCTGTCTGCTTATCAGACGCTGCACACTTGTCTGGTGACCGTAGCCAAACTGTTGGCTCCATTCGCACCGTTCTTTGCTGACCAGTTGTATCTGGATTTGGGCGGTCAGAAGGAAAGTGTACACCTCGACGATTATCCAGTTGTTGACGAGACCTATATCGACACCGAACTGGAAACCCGTATGGAAATGGCACAGAAGATTACCTCAATGGTGCTAGCCCTTCGTAAGAAAGTGAACATGAAGGTGAAGCAGCCGTTGAAGAGTCTGATGATTCCAGCCGTTGACGATGCACAGCGCAACGCCATCGAACTGGTCAGCAACATCATTCTGGATGAGGTGAACGTCAAGGAACTGAACTTCGCCGATGATGGTGCCGGTATGCTGGTGAAGAAGGTGAAGTGTAACTTCCGCACGATGGGCAAGAAATTCGGCAAGCTGATGAAAGGTGTCGCTGCTGCCGTTGCAGAACTGTCGCAGGAGCAAATCTCCGAGCTGGAAGCCAACGGTAGTATAACCGTACAGGCAGAAGGCCAGGATGCTGTGGTAGAACTGGCCGATGTGGAAGTGATCAGTGAAGATATCCCCGGATGGCTCGTTTCCAATGAAGGCAACCTGACTGTTGCGCTGGAGATTGAACTGACCGACGAGCTGCGCCAAGAAGGAATGGCACGTGAGTTGATCAACCGCATCCAGAATATCCGCAAAGATAGCGGCCTCGATATCACCGACCGCATCACCGTCACCATTTCTCCGAACGAGCAGATGGATGCCGCTATTGAGAACTTCAGCGACTACATCAAGACACAGGTGCTTGCCAACACCATTGAGGTTGCTGATAATGACGGTACTGAAACAGAATTCGATGACTTCACGCTGAACGTGAAAGTCACCAAAGCATAAAACTAAAAACTAAATAACAAACTAATAACAGCTTATGGCAACAAAAACCCGTTACACTGATGAGGAGCTGGAAGAATTCCGCGAGATCATCAACGAGAAGTTAAGGAAGACACGTGAGGACTATGCCTCAACAATGCGCGTTTTGACGAACCAGGATTCTAATGACGTAGATGACACATCACCCACCTACAAAGCATTGGAGGAGGGTAGTACCACACAGTCGAAAGAGGAACTGGTACAGATGGCACAGCGCCAGCAGAAATTTATCCAGGGACTGGAGGCAGCATTGGTGCGCATCCAGAACAAAACCTATGGCATCGACCGCATCACAGGTGAGTTGATTCCGAAGGAGCGTCTTCGCGCCGTTCCTCATGCTACGCTGAGTGTTGAGTCCAAGAACGCACGGAAGAAGTAAAACAAGGAGTTCAAGGAGTTCAAGAAGTTCAAGGAGTTCAGGGAGTTCAGGGAGTTCAAATGAAAATGACAAAAGGCAAAGTCGCCGGGCTTCTCATCATCCTACTGCTTGTCATCGATCAGGTGATCAAGTTGTTGGTGAAGATAAATATGACCTTAGGCGAGAAAATCTATATCTTTGACTGGTTCCAGATCTATTTCATTGAGAACAATGGAATGGCTTACGGAATGACATTCATCAACAAACTGGTGTTGAGTGTATTCCGTATCGTTGCTTTCACGGCAGCTATCTGGTATATCCGTAAGAAAGCCAAAGAAGGTGCCAGTTGGGGATATATGATTTGCCTGTCATTGGTAGCTGCCGGAGCCGCAGGAAACATCTTCGACTCCATGTTCTACGGACTTTTCTTCACCGAGTCAACACCCTATGCGGTGTCAACAGTTGTAAGTATGGGTGACGGATATGCACCGTTCCTGATGGGACGCGTAGTCGATATGTTTTATTTCCCTATCATCGATACCACCTATCCAGACTGGTTCCCGATATGGGGAGGTGAACGCTTCATCTTCTTCAGTCCGATCTTCAACTTTGCCGACTCCTGCATCTGTGTGGCTGTAGCCTTTATCTTGCTATTCTATCGAAAGGAACTGGATTTGAGGAAAGAGGAGAAAGAAGAGAAGGAGTAAGAAGTAACTCTATTTTGAAACATGAACAAAACACCCCTGTCTAAACATCTAAAGCTCTCCTTCCTTTGGAAGGGGTTGGGGGTAGGTTTTTGTTTACTTCTTCTACTCTCCTGTAAACCGCAGGTGCCGTCTGAGTATTTGTCTCCTGGTGAAATGGAAGACATCCTCTATGATTATCATCTGGCTATCGCTATTGCTCAGACGCAAGACCCTTCCGGTGACCATGTGATCAAGGACCAGGCATATAAGATGGCGGTGCTGGAAAAATACGGCGTCACAGAACAGCAGTTCGAATCGTCCATGCAGTATTACCTGCGCCATACGGAGCGGTTGCATGATATCTATTCGGAGTTGGCTGAGCGTTTGAGCGATGAAGCTTTGGCACATGGTGCTTCAGCCAGTCAGATTAGTCAATATGGTTCTTTGTCGGAAAAAGGAGATACGGCTGATATCTGGGCTGGTGCACGTGCGATGGTGTTCTCACCACAGGCACCATTCAATTCGACAGCGTTCTATTTGAAAGCTGACACCTCGTATCATCGTGGTGACCGTCTGGAACTTCATTTCGATGTGCAGTATATTGTCCAGGAAGGAACTCGTGGCGGAATGGCTGTGTTGATGGTGAAATACCTCAACGACAGTATTGCCAGTCAGATGCAGCATATCAACAGCAATTCTCATTATATGCTGACGATGGCTGATGCCGGTAGATTGGGCATCAAAGAGATACGCGGCTACATCCTGATGACCAACGATGCCGTACAACCCACAAAGTCGTTGAAACTGTTGTGTATTACCAATATCCATTTGGTGAAGATGCATGTGAAAGAGCAAGATGTGCCTGCAAACAATTCATCACCAGCTGACAGTCTGTCGCAAAATCAAGCAGTTGTTCGTCCTGAACTGCCTTCCAGCAGTAACATGCCTGTTTCCGCACAACGCCCACAAAGGATTCAGCCACCATCAGGTCAGCGTCCTGAAGCCATTCAGGTTCCACAAGACATCAAGGGAGCTGCTCGCATCAAGAAAGATTTGAAGACCAAGAAATAAATTGGCGACATTCAAAACGAAAGCAAACAATGTTAAACCTTTAATACTTTATATTATGTTATCAGTAGACCAGTTGGAAGACAAACTGATTGACCTCGCTTTTTCAGAGGACATCGGTGACGGAGACCACACAACGTTGTGCTGTATTCCGGAAGACGCAATGGGTAAGTCACACCTTCTTATCAAGGAGAATGGAGTGCTTGCCGGAGTAGAAGTGGCTAAACGCGTGTTCAACCGCTTCGATCCAACCATGCAGGTAGAGGTGCTGATGCAAGACGGCACGGAAGTGAGAGTAGGCGACATCGCTATGATAGTAACCGGTAAGGTGCGCTCCCTACTACAGACAGAACGTCTGATGCTGAACATCATGCAACGAATGAGTGGTATTGCCACACAGACGCGTAAATATGTGAAACTGTTGGAAGGAACAAATACACGCGTGTTGGATACCCGAAAGACGACACCCGGTCTTCGTATGCTGGAGAAGCAAGCTGTGAAAATTGGCGGAGGAACCAATCACCGTATCGGTCTTTTCGATATGATTCTCCTGAAAGACAACCATGTTGACTTTGCTGGCGGTATTGCTAATGCCATCAACCGCTGTCACGACTATCTGGAGAAGAACCAGCTGGACTTGAAAATTGAGATTGAAGTGCGCAACTTCGACGAACTCCAGCAGGTGCTCGACTGTGGCGGCGTGGATCGTATCATGCTCGATAACTTTACCGTTGCTGATACAAAGAAAGCTGTTGACATCATCGCAGGACGCTATGAGACGGAGTCGAGTGGCGGCATCACCTTCGATACTATCCGCAGTTATGCCGAACAGGGTGTTGACTTTGTATCAGTTGGTGCATTGACACATTCAGTAAAGGGTCTCGACATGAGTTTCAAGGCATGTTAATTAGTTGAGGGAATAGCGTTGAAAGTTGAGAGACTGTTATTCATCTTGTTGTGCTGTGCACTTCGCTGTGCGGCAGAGGTGATTTATTCGTCGCCTGTTCATTATCCCATCATGTTGGCGGGTAATTTCGGTGAACCGCGTCCTGCCCATTTTCATGGAGGCATCGATGTAAAAACCGACCGACAGGAAGGAAAGGTTATCTATGCGATTGCTGGCGGATATGTTTCTCGTATCAAATCCAATGTGGATGGTTTTGGCAATGCGATATACATTCAGCAACCTGATGGACATACCACAGTCTATTGTCACCTGAAAGCATTCTCTCCACGTATAACAGCTGCAATCAATCGTCGTCGTGCTCAAGTGGGCAACGACAGTTGTGAGGTGTTTCTCAAAGCTACAGACATTCCTGTGTCAGAAGGACAGTTTATTGCTTTCAGTGGTAATAGCGGTCATTCCTTCGGTCCGCATCTCCACTTGGAAATACGACAGACGGCAGATTGGACGATGTTAGACCCGCTGAACTATCTCTCTACGTTTGTGCGAGATACAACGGCTCCAGAGGCTATCGCTTTCAGGGTTTATCCGCAAGATACATTGTCTTATTTCGCCAACAGCAGCGAACCAACGATCCATGCTTTTGGTGATGAGGTGTTTGAGGCATGGGGCAATCTGGGCTTCGCCATTCGAGCCAACGACCACATGGACAGTGTATATAACGACCTCGGTGTTCGTTACACAAACTTCTATGTTGATGGTCGTGAGGTGTTCCGCAGCAACGTAGATAACATCCCCAGAGTTAAGAATCCGCTTATCGATGTGTGGGGTGACTCTGCCTATTATCATAAAAATAAGGTATGGTTCTTGAAGTCTTTCATCGAACCAACGAACACACTCCCCATTCTTTGGGCTGATAACCGGAAGGGGATTGTCTATATCGGACAGGAACGTGACTACCGACTTAAATATGTGCTGTCCGATGTCTATGGCAACACGACAGTATGTGAAATCAAAATCAGAGGAAAAAGGAAAATATGAAAAAATTTTTGATTCTTATCGCTTGTGCGCTGTTCGGCATCAAAGCATCAGCGTGTACAAACTTCATTGTAGGAAAGAACGCCAGCACCGACGGTTCTGTGATCTGTTCCTATAATGCGGACTCCTATGGTATGTTTATCGGATTGTGTCATTTCCCTGCAGGAAAGCACCAGCCGGGTGAGATGCGTAAAGTGTACGACTGGGATACCAACAAATATCACGGTGAGATACCAGAGGCTGCAGAAACCTACAACGTCATCGGCAACATCAACGAGTGGCAGGTAACCATCGGTGAAACGACCTATGGCGGTCGTGAGGAGATGGTTGATCCAGATGGTATCATCGACTATGGTTCGCTGATATACATTGCCCTCCAGCGTTCGCGTACAGCCCGCGAAGCCATCAAGGTGATGACGACGTTGGCTGAAACCTATGGTTATAATAGTGAAGGTGAAACCTTCACGATCTGCGATCCCAATGAGGCGTGGATTATGGAGATGATGGGTAAGGGTCCTGGTTCAAAGGGTGTCGTTTGGGTGGCACTGCGCATTCCCGATGACGCAATCTGTGCGCATGCAAACCAGAGTCGCATCGGTACGTTCAATATGAAGGATAAGAAGAATGTGCTCTATTCCAAGGATGTCGTGTCGTTTGCTCGCGAGAAAGGCTGGTTTACGGGTAAGGATGCTGAGTTCTCCTGGAAGATGGCGTATGCCAAACCCGATTTTTCCGGTCGTCGTTTCTGTGATGCTCGTGTATGGGCATTCTTCAACCGCTTCTCCGACGACTTCTCACGTTATCTGCCTTGGGCTTTAGGCAAAGATCCGAATGCAGAGGATATGCCTCTGTGGATTATCCCGAACCGCAAACTGAGTGTGCAGGATGTAGAGACTGCGATGCGTGACCATTATGAAGGTACACCATTGGCACTTGATCAGGATGTAGCTTCAGGAAACTGGGACAGTCCCTATCGTCCTACACCGCTGACCTTCAAGGTTGATGGAAAGAAATACTTCAACGAACGTCCTACCAGCACCCAGCAGACAGGTTTCTCTTATGTCTCGCAGATGCGTTCGTGGCTGCCGCGTGAGATTGGTGGTGTACTGTGGTTCGGCAACGACGACGGCAACATGGTGGCTTATACACCTATCTATTGCGGCAACACCGTTCAGCCGGAGTGTTACAACACCCCAGGAGCAGATGCCCTTACCTTCTCGGATAAAAATGCTTTTTGGATTTGCAATTGGGTGAGCAATATGGTTTATCCGCGATATGCCCAGATGTTCCCGTCGCTGAAAGAGGTGCGCGACTCATTGGAACAAAGTTATTTTGTGGCTCAACCATCTGTTGAGGACAAAGCGAAGAGTCTGTATGCACAAGACAAACAGGCCACATTGAAATATCTCAATGACTACAGCAACGAGAAAGCCCAGCAGATGTTGGCACGTTGGCGCGAGCTGGCCATTTATCTGATTGTTAAATACAACGATATGGCTGTCAAACCGGAGAAAGACGGAAAGTTTGAGCGTACACCTGAAGGCATCGGTGCCGAAGTACAACGTCCGGGCTATACAGAGAATGCACGTCGTGCCTTAGTGAAACAAACAGGAGACAAGTTTGCTGTACCAGAGGAATAAACTCCCTTATAAAAAAATACCACCGTCGCAAATCACGACGGTGGTTCTTTTTTTAGATCTTGTCATCCAAGATTTCGAAACCGCAATAGGGGACGAGGACCTTCGGCACACGGATTCCTTCAGGCGTCTGGTTGTTCTCCATGATGGCTGCAACGATGCGGGGCAGTGCCAACGCTGAACCGTTCAGTGTGTGACAAAGTTCTATCTTCTTGTCCTCAGCATGACGATAGCGGCACTTCAGACGGTTGGCTTGATAGGTGTCGAAGTTGCTGACGGAAGATACTTCCAACCAACGGTGCTGAGCCTCGCTATAGACTTCGAAATCGTAGCAGATGGCAGAGGTGAAACTCTGGTCTCCACCACAGAGTAACAGGATGCGGTAGGGGAGTTCAAGCTTCTTCAAGAGGCCTTCCACATGTTCCAGCATCTCCTTGTGACTCTCCTTCGAGTGTTCTGGTTTGTCGATGCGCACAATCTCAATCTTCGAGAACTCATGCAGACGGTTCAGACCGCGTACGTCCTTACCATAGCTACCGGCTTCGCGACGGAAACATTCGGTATAAGCGCAGTTTTTGATAGGCAGGTCTTTCTCGTCGAGGATGACATCGCGGTAGATATTGGTGACGGGCACCTCGGCGGTAGGAATGAGGTAGAAATCGTCTTCCTCACAATGATACATCTGTCCTTCCTTATCGGGCAACTGTCCTGTGCCGTAGCCAGAAGCGGCGTTGACAACGGTAGGTGGCATCAGCTCTGTATAACCGCTCTTGCGAGCTTCGTCGAGGAAGAAATTGATAAGGGCGCGCTGCAATCTGGCTCCCTTGCCCACATAGACAGGGAAGCCGGCACCCGTAATCTTCACACCGAGGTCGAAGTCTATGAGGTTGTATTTCTTAGCCAATTCCCAGTGAGGGAGTTTAGCCTCACCATTCTCAGGGTTAGCCGTCCAATTACCAACGGTATCGGTGCCGTCGCAATCCTTTAGATTACTTTTCACCACTATATTATCTTCTGCTACCTTGCCTTCAGGAACCTCATCGTAGGGGATGTTCGGAATTTGGCAGAGCAGGGCGTTCATCTCTTTCTCGGAAGTTTCCATCTCCTCACGGAATGCTTTCTCTGCTTGTTTCAGTTCACCTACGCGAGCCTTAATCTGCTCGGCTTCATCACGCTTGCCTTCCTTCATCAGAGCACCAATTTGCTTGGACAACTGGTTACTCTCCATCTTGGTGTTGTCGGCTTTCTGTTGTGCCTCACGACGGCATTTGTCGATGGCTAACACCTGTTCAACAGCTGCCTGTGCTCCTTCGAAGTGTTTCTTTTCCAAACCACGAATAACGCGGTCGGTTTCTTCTTTAATCAGATTTAATGTAAGCATATATTTTTTATTTGGAATTTACTTCAAAAATTTATTTTGCCACGCCTGATAGTATGCAGGTTTGTCGGTCATCAGATTACCATCGGGGTCGATGAACAACTGTGTGGTCGTTGCCTCTGCGCATAACTGGTGATCGCTTTCGCGGAAAATTTGATAGACATAGTCGAGACGGGCACCACGCTTATAAACATATTTAGTATGTATCTCTGCCACATCATTGATACGCAGCGAAGCAAAGTATTTGATGTGCATGTCGTACAAGGGGGCATAGATGCCGCTGCGCTGGATGTCCTCATAGCCGATACCGGGATAATGACGACCAAACGACTCTCGTCCGTCTTCCATATAGGTGACGTAAGACCCGTGCCACGCAACACACATTGAATCTATCTCGCTGAATTTCACGGGAATACGACAGATGTCTTCAAGTTCTTTTTTCATGTCTCTTATGGTACGAAAACAGCATCGTTGACTTTTCCGTTAAACGAGAAATTAGAGAACAAATACTCTGTATAGTTTTTGCCTCGCTCGTTCATGCGCAGCGATTTGATCTCTGATGTTTTGGTGTCCAATACCAATACGAAAGAGGAGAACATCATTTTCTTCTTGCTATCAGGTGTAATGGTAATGGTCATATTCTGTCCGCTTTTCGTCACCTGTACACCAGCAAGTTTGCTGATGTCGGTAGCACCACCGGAAAGGATGCTTTGGAATACAGCCTGGAAGGTGGCAAACTGAGCATTCTTCTTGCTGTCGGTGACGTGTTTCTTGCCGCCTTTCACCATTGTGAAGATGGTGCCATTCATGATGAGTTTGTCTTTACCGCCATCAACGATGATGCTCACCTTGTTGGGCTTCTTCATATAGAACGAACCTTTGCTGCTGCCGTTGTTCTTAACGGCAGAACTGTGCTTCACACAAGTGATGGCTGCCGTTACACCTGTGCTGTTCTTATATTTTGCTACTGTCTTCTGGTAGTCGCTTTGTGCCGATGCTGTCATACATCCCAGTACAGCCAGCATCAATATTATCAATTTCTTCATTGTTATTATAATTTATTGGGGAGTTAATGTTGAAGTAAAATTGGAAGTTAAAGATAGGCCGTTATGTATATAATCCGCCATTGATAGAGATAACGTTGCCTGTGATATAACCAGAAGCAGGGGAGGCGAGGAAACCGACCAGTTCGGCTACCTCTTCCGGTTTACCGAAACGGTTGGCAGGAATGGTCTTCTTCAATGCAGCCTCGTCGAGACCTTCCACCATATCGGTTTTGATGAAGCCTGGAGCCACTGCATTGACGGTTACATTCTTGCGTGCAACCTCCTGAGCCAGTGCCTTCGTGGCGGCTATGATACCACCTTTGGCTGCGGAATAGTTCGTCTGACCGGGAAGACCCTTGATGCCGCTGACGCTTGCCATATTGATGATGCGTCCGAACTTATGCAGCTGCATGGCGGGCAACAACGGCTGGGTAACATTATAGAAACCGCCCAGTGTGATGTCGAGCACACGCGTCCAGTCTTCTGCAGGCATCAGCGCCATCACATTGTCGCGACGGATACCCGCATTATTGACCAGCACCTCTATATATTCTTCCGGATGAGCCTGCTGCCATTCCTCCAGCGCAGCACGTGTCTGCTGCTGGTTGCTGACGTCGAATTTCAGCATTTCACCGTCTTGTCCTTCTGCACGCACCAACTCCAGCGTCTTCTCTGCCTCGGTGGTGTTGTTGACATAGTTGATAATAATCTGATACCCCATCTGAGCGAGTTTCAGACATACAGCGCGACCGATGCCGCGACTACCTCCAGTTACTAATGCATATTTCATATTTCTTATAATTGGGAGTTAAATTTGTATTTTAATTGGGAGTTATGATATTCCATATTTTTTCTTTTCCTAAGATTTCCGCACAGGTGAACAGCGAAGTGGCTGTAACACCCTGTATGCCGTGCATCATCAAGTTCTGACCCGTGAGCAACAGGTTGGAAACCGGGGTACGAGGAGACAGGATGGTCATCATCGGATTCTGGTAATCCTTCCTGATTCCATAGGCTGAACCATCAGGTGTCAGCGTGTAGTCGCGATAAGTAAGCGGCGTGCTGACGTAGCTTTCCTTGACCATTTCATGCAGACCGGGAATGACGGTTTCGGCCAAACGGATACATTCCGCAGCGAGTTGTTGCTTCAGCTGCTGATATTCAGCACCGCGATGTCCAATCGTAGTATCTGTCCATGCTGCACAACGCTCCCACGTCATGGGTGTGAGCAAGTCGATCTGCCTGGCATAGTCGGAGTGTTCTGGTACACGACAACTGATCATCAGGCCGTCGATGGATGTTGTGTTCTCGTAGAATGTCCACACGTTGTCGGTCTTGTAAACGAACTTGTTATGGTTGAAATAGGGTAGGGTGTCGTCTTTCAACTGCAACGAAACAGTGAGCATGCCGGATGTATTCTCCAGATGGTTTATACGACGGCGATAGACTTTCTTGATCAGCTCGCTCTCCTTGATCCATCCGAGGGTGACCGAGGGATGCACATCACTGATGAACGTGTCGCCTTCCACAATGGTACCATCAGCACAGACAGCTGTTGTGATACGTCCGTTTTTCTCGATTAGTTCCTGCACCTCAGCACCACAGACTACTTCGCTACCATGTTGGCGAATGGTATTGATCAGCGATCCAACCAATAGGTTGCCGTCACCCTTCAGTCGCCAACTGCTTCCCACGAAGCCGCTGTTGCCGTGAGCAAAGGTGAACATCGGGAGGGTAGAACGGTTGAGTTCCATTTTCAGCGACGAACCGGACAACACATTGATGAGCCGTTCGTCATGGAAGGACTGGTGCAGGTAATCGTAGGCATTGGTGGTTCGCAGAAATTCCATAAATGCCTGGTCAAAGATACCGTCAGGACGGAGCACGCTGTATTCCTCGTCTTCTGTTTGCTGCAACAAACGGACATAGCTGTTGAGTGCTTCTCGTTCAGCAGGAAACCGTTCGGCCAATTGTGCGGCAAAGGCATCATATCCTTCCGCAAAGGAATAAGTATCGGAACCAATGGTAATCTGGTCGAATCCGTCGGCATCAAGACGTTGCCAAGGAAGATTCAACAACCCCAGATAGTTGAACACGTTATGGAGGGACTGACCTTCGGCCAGCGCACCCACATAGTGCAGCCCGGTGTCGTAGGCCTGATGCTTGCGTTGATAGCTTTGCATGCAGCCACCCGGTTGCTGTTCACGCTCCAATACCAGAACGTGCTTGCCAGATCGGGACAGAATGACACCGCATTCCAATCCTCCTAATCCGCTACCTATGATGACTACATCGTATTTCATTTCTTTAATTGACGAATAAAATGCTGCTTCGTTTAACTCCCTTTTACCTTCTTTTTTCGTTCCATCCACCTAAATACCGCTGGCTGCAAAACATAAGCGATGATGACAGCTGAGAGCATCCCCGTCAGCGTAGCAAAGCCAACCGACTTGATGGCAGGATGCTGAGCGACAAGCATTGAGCTGACGGTCACAATCAGGATGACGGCGCTGAAGAAGATTGCTGTCTTGTGATAAGTCAACTTCTTGGATTGCTTGTCGTCGTCAATCAAACCGTTCATCACAAAGATGCTGTAATCGACACCAATACCGAAGATAAACGTAGAGATAATGATGTTGATAAGGTTGAATTGCATCTTGAATATAACCATTGCACCCAAGACGATGAGCCAACTCATCAGGATAGGCATAAAACCCAACAAGGTGTAACGGATATTGAATCGGAAACTGAACAGCAGCACCATGAAGACAAACAGCATGGATACCCATTGCAGCACGTTGAAGTCTTCGTTCAACTGGTTCAGGGTATCGGTAGTATAATAATACGTGTCGAGTACCAGCAGGTTGGGTGTAGAGGCAACAGCATCACAGATGCGGATGTAATCACTCTGACTACTACGTACGGAGTCGTTGGTACAACGCACGGAGGTGAAACACAGATAGTCACCGCCATAGGACTGCTCCATCAACGTTGATTGATACCCAACGGGGATGATGCCAGCCTGATAGAATGCATTTGGCTCATAGTCGGCGGTAGCTGCGTCGAAGAATACATCGAAAGCATCAGTATTCAAACCGGCTTGTGGAGCTGATGCCGCAATCAATTGGCGAACATGCTGCAAACGCTCTGGTGTCCAATAGTTCTTCCACGCATCGATGCGCTGCTGCTGTACGTTTAGCGGTACGAAGATTTGATGGGTATGGGTGTAACTCTTCACCAATCCTAATTGCTGCAAGGAGTCGAGTTTTTTGTCGAGAACCAGGAAATTGCTGATCGCTTCCTCCATTGTCTTGCCGGAACTGGCGAAATACTTCTGCTTGTCGCCTGTATATGTTTTGTTGCGCAGGAGGTTTTCGGAATAGGTGACGCTCTCGGCCTCATAACCCAAATCGTGCATATCCGCATCGAAATGGGTTCCGCCGACAATATAAAATCCGATGCATACCAATGCAACGACGATGATTCCTAATACCAATGGTTTTTTCTGATCGAAAGGATAGGCATTGATGCGGTCAATCAACGCAAAGGCACGCTGGTTCTTTTTGTTGTGTGCAGGATTCAGCAGTTGTGGTAGGAATATCAAACTGAAAAGGGTGGTGCCTGCAATGGCAAAGGCAGCAAACAATCCGAAGTCTTGCAACAGATCAGTCTGGATGAAAATCAATCCCATGAAGGAACCGATGGTGGTGATACATCCCAGCAATACGGGTTTCACCTGATCGCGTAACACTTGTTCGGGGTCGCTGACATATTTGTAATGAGTGAGCACGTGGAGCACATAACTCAGCGCTACACCCAAGACGATGGCACCGATGCCCAATGCCAGGAGCGAGAACTGTCCCTTGATGAAATACATGGCCGTCAGCCCCACCATCGCACCGAAGGCAACGGGGAGAAGCAGCAGAGGAAGGGTGTTCCAGTTTCTGAAGCAGATAAAGATAAATATCAGCACCAGTATTAATGATCCGATGATGGTTCCCGTCAGGTCGGACTTGATAATTGTGGAGTTATAGTAACCACTTGCCGGCGTACCATGATAGGTGATTTTGACATCAGGGTGCGTCTTCGCAAACTGTTCAATCTGATTGTTCAAAATCCGGAAGAGGGTAGAACCCTGTCCGGTATTCGTAGCAGAAAATCGAGGTGTGATGATGGCAACGCACACCGTAGAGTCGGGAACGAAGAAATGTCCGTTGACGGTGTTATAACTACCAGAGGAACCTTCCATCAGCGGTTTCATCTGTTCCAACAGCAGATTACGCATTCCTATCGGGTCCATCTCGATTAAGTCGGGGAAGGTTTCGCCAAACTCGCTCGTCAGATCGTCGTGATTCTGCTTCATCTGACGCTGCATGTGCTCAAGAGTCAGTAGGGTGTCGAGATGGGCATAGACAGCGGTATCAATGAACGCGGGCAGATGACCGCTAAGATAATCAACGGCATCGAACATCAATTCGTCGGGCAGTTGATAAAACACATCATCCAACACCTGACTGGTGCTGTCGAGAGCAGCATTTTGCGCTTTCAGTGAGTCGATGAAGACATCGCAGGTTGTAGAAAGTTGTTCAACAACAGCATCCTTCTTCGTGTTGTTCTTGGCTTCAAACAAGAGAAATGTCTTGTCTTTGATACGCAAATCGGCAAATGCCAGCTTGGTGCTTCCATCCTCATTCTTGGATGAGGGCATCAGTTTGTTGATGTCTTCTTCCAGATGGATTTGTGTGGCGAAATAGCCGAAAAAAACAAACGAAGCAACCATCGAGAGCCAAAAAGCCGTTCGATGGTTGTGAAAATATTTGTAGATTTTTATGAATAGTTCTGTCATAGAATCATCATGTCTCCTTTGTATTCCATATATGTTTGCTGCGCATCTGCTATCGTTGCCAGAATCGTATAGCCCTGAGGGGTTTCCGTTGCTGTTACTTCAACCGATATTTCCGGACAAACCGCAGGTGTAGCGATAGCTGTGAGCCGACATTGCTTGATGGTTGAAATCAAGAGTTTCTTGCCTGTCAACATCATCGCACACTCTTTGATAGTTTCAATATTACATACACCTGGACAGACAGGATTGCCTGGGAAGTGTCCCCGATAGACATCACAGTCTGGTATCAACGCCAGATGGTAGGTCTTCGTCAATGGAGACTCGCTGTCGTCCACTCGTATGAGTTTGTAGTATTTGTTTTCGAGTAACATAACGAGCGGTTATTGTTCAACGAATATTTTCATCTGCGTATCAGCAACAACTTCTTCTCCTACACGAGTCTCACCCGTCAGCATCGTCACACCGGCAACTTCAGCACCCATTATGATGGTAGTGTGAAGCTGTTCGCCGATAGCTGGACGCCTGTAGCAATGGAATCGTTTCACCTCACCGATATAGCCAACGGGTGGGGTAGTGGCTCCTTGCTGTAGGGCCTGATAACCAGCAAAAGCCGATGCTGACTGAGCAATATGCTCAATCAAGCCCGGCTCTGCAAATAATTGGTCCTCGTCGATGAAATAGTTGTCAGCCTTGACGAGCAAACGTGTTTCAGCTGAATCGCCTTCCACACGTGTCAGCTCATCGACTTGGATAATGGGATTGCGTTGGGGAATAAGTTTCTGAATATCTTCCATTTTAACTTCCCTTTGAAATTCCCTTTTAATTTCTTTGGGGAAAATTACAAGTGGTTCTCTATATAATCATAGAGATCGTTGAAAGTCTTGATCTTTGGCAAATCAGATACGGGTACCTTAATCTTATAAGTATACTGGATGATAGCAACCAAGTCAACAAGACTCAAGCTGTCGAGAGCAAGTGTTTCTTTTACATTTGCATCGGGAGCGAAGTTGCTGTCTTCTACTTCAAATTCTTCTGCCAACACACTATTTACCTGTTCAATAATTTCTTCACGTGTCATAATTTATAAACCTTATTATATTTATATGTATAGTTATTTTTTAATTTGCCTTTTCATTAAGGGGACTTCTTTTACAAATTCTTTACGATCAGTGTAGAGTTTGTTCCGCCGAAGCCGAAAGAGTTTGAAAGGAACATGTTGAATTGTGTCTCCTTGGTTTCTGGAATTACATTCAGACAAGCGGTTTCCTCATCTGGATTCTCGAAATTGATGTTTCCTGCGATAAAGCCATTCTTCATCATCAACATTGAGTAGATGAGTTCGCTGGCACCAGCCATCCACATCTCATGACCTGTCTGACTCTTGGTTGAGGTGACTGGCACTTTGTAATCGCCAAATACCTGAGCAATAGCCAATGCCTCACGACCGTCGCCAGCTTTTGTAGAGGTTGCGTGCGCATTGATATAACCGATATCTTTCAGATCAACACCGCTGTTCTTCAAACATAATTCCAATGAACGGGCAGGACCAGCCACATTGGGCGTAGAGATATGGTCACCATTACCGGAGAAGCCCCAGCCAACAATTTCTGCCAAGATGGGGGCACCACGCTTTACAGCGTGTTCATAGCTTTCGACGATAACAGTAGCAGCACCGCCACCAGGAATCAATCCATCACGGTCGCGGTCGAATGGACGGCATGCTTTAGTAGGCTCATCTTCACGAACAGAGAAAGCTTGAATGCCGTCGAATGATGCAACGCTGTACATATTGGCTTCCTGCGCACCACCACAGATGATACAATCTTGCAAACCATTGCGGATAAGCAATGAAGCCAAACCAATAGCCTGAGAACTGGAAGCACATGCTGCTGATGCTGTCAGGTTAATACCTTTCAGATGGAACAGACAAGCAAGATTCATCGTTACAGTGGAGTTCATCGACTGGAAAATGGCACCACTACCACATGCGGCTGTATCGCCGAACTCGCGGAACTTATCCAAAGCATTCATTGTTGCTTCAGCTACTGAGTCGTTGCCGTAGATAATACCGATTTCGTGTGCATCAATATACTCCTGTGACAGTTGTGCGTTCTCCAAAGCCGCACGTGTAGCCATATAAGCATACTGTGCCTCTTCTGGCATAAACTGACGGAGATTTCTTTTGATAAAAGGTTTCAAATCAGGTGTTTCTACATTAGCACACAAAGCAGAACGGAAACCTGCGTCTTTGCGTTCCTGACTGAATATAATGCCACTTTTTCCCGTATATAAGGACTGACGGACTTCCTCAAGTGTTTTGCCCAAGCATGACCAGATACCCATGCCTGTAATAACAACTCTTCTTTCCATTTTTATTGTTTATATTTTCTTTTTATAACATCTTCTTCTCTTGACAAAGGTGGGGTTAAGCACCTTCCACTGCGACAACTCACGAACGTTGTCTTCCAACTGTGGACCTGTTTCTGCCCATTTGAACTTGTATTGGTTATAGACAGGAATCAGATGATCGAAGAATATCGCATTAACACCCATTCCCTGACAGTCGGGACGAACAGCAATCAGCAACATCTCTACGGTATCTTCACGTTTCCATTTCAATGCATGCAGCAGATGGAACCAACCGAAAGGAAACAAACGTCCTTTGGATTTCTGCATTGCATGAGAGATACTGGACATCGTGACAGCTGTTCCAATCAACTCACCTTTCTCATTCTCGATCACAGGCATCAACTTTTTGTCAACCACTGTGATGTATTTGTCCACACAGGCATCAATTTGCTTCGCTGAAAGAGCCGAGAAACCGAATAGTGGAGAGTAGGCTTCGTTGAGAAGATTGAAGATTCTCCTGCCGTAGCCGTCTTTGATTTCTTTGTCTGTCAATATTCTAACGTGCAAGCCAAGCATATCTTTTGCCAACTTGGATACACGTACATATCTTGGTGGTGTCTGTTCAGGAACTGCAACCCTGATCTGCACCCAATCAACTTCTTTTTCATATCCCAACTTTTCCATGTGTTGGGGATAGTAGGCATAATTATAATAGGTGCTGATGGAACTAATCTTGTCAAAATCTTCAACAAGCATGCCTTCCTTATCAAAGTCCGTGATACCCATCGGACCAATAATCTGTTCCATCCCTTGTTCCTTGCCCCATGCTACGACCGCATCGAGTAGGGCAGAGGATACCTGTAAGTCGTCAATAAATTCAAAGAAACCGAACCGAACGTTCTTCGTGTTCCAAGTCTCGTTTGCCCGACGGTTAACGATACCAGCAATACGACCGGCAACTTGTCCGTCTTTGTATGCGACAAATGCTTGAATGGTGGAAAATTCCAAACCTGCATTCTTGGCAGGATCGAATGTTTCGCGAATCTCAGTTTCCATATCAGGTACGTATTCAGCGCAACCAGCATACAATGTCTCAGGAAATTTCACGAAATCGTTCATTTCCTGTTTGGTTGAAACTTTCTTGACAATAATCGAACTCATGATATGGTATTAAATATATGTACTGAGGTCGTTTCTAATTTGAGCAGAAATCCCGACTCTCTGTCGGAAAATCGGGATTCTGTTGTTTGTTTGGAATAAGTTTTGATAATTTTTTCTAAGCTTCCGGTATAACATTCACCGTGCTCTTGTTGAATTTACCCTTGTGGAATTCAACTGTACCATCAACAAGTGCATACAATGTGTCATCCTTGCCGATACCTACGTTGCGACCAGGATTGTGCTTTGTACCACGCTGACGTACGATGATGTTACCTGCAATCACTTTCTGACCACCAAAAATCTTGATACCCAGTCTTTGTGAAGCAGACTCGCGACCGTTCTTAGAACTACCAACACCTTTCTTATGTGCCATTTCTTGTTCCTCCTTACTTTAAGCGATTACTGATTTAACTTCAATCTGAGAATACTGCTGGCGATGTCCGTTCTTCACGCGATAGCCCTTGCGACGCTTCTTCTTGAAAACGATAACTTTGTCACCTTTTACCAGCGGAGTAATTACCTCAGCTACTACTTTCGCACCTTCTACGGTAGGTGCTCCAACCGTGATTGCACCGTCATTGTCAACGAGCAATACCTTCTCAAACTCAACAGTCTTGCCTTCTTCGGCATCTTTGATGTGGTTAACGTAGAGTTTCGCACCCTGTTCAACCTTGAACTGTTGACCGTTAATTTCTACAATTGCGTACATTAATATAATATAGTAAATTACGGTTTCTGTCAGGCGTCTGGCTTCGTGCCAGCCCTTTTTTGAGCCTAATCAGATTAAAATCGGGCGCAAAGTTACACATTTTTCTTTAAATATTAACCAAATACCCCTTATTCTTTGCTTTTGTTTAACAGAGTTTAACTTTCTAAGGTTTTTGATGAAAATGCACATTCGCACAATCGCACAATTGTTTTGGTTGTGAATATAAAAAGAAAAGCGATGACCTTCTCAGGCAATCGCTCCAATCTTCAATAGGTATTAGTTCTTTAAGGTAAAAAGATTGTTTTCAGGATAACGCTGCAAAGATAATGTATCTTTTTATTACTGCAAAATATTTCTGTGCTTTTTTTCAAAAAAAATAATTGTGTTCCCACACAAGTTATAGTAATTCTAAAATAATAGGTATTATGATAAATAGAATATATAAAATTATACATTTTACCCTATTTACTTGAACTATTAAATAAAAAATGATTATTTATTGGAAACAGTTGTAATACGAATAATTATTGTTGTCTATCAAAATCAGGCATCACCAAATCCTGTTCTCTATACTTAGGGAAAACTTTAACATCAGTAATACGACCCTCATACAACGATGCTTCAACTGTTGTGTTCTTTGAAGCGTGTAATTTGAAATGCACGTTCCATTCTTTTGGCCAAGCTGGGAACAAAAGAATTTTATCGTTAACTTCCTGCATCAGCATTTCTTGCATACCGATTGTTCCAGAGCCGCCCCAGTTGTGATCAGGTGTCCAATCATGACCTGGTCCCCAAAATGCTGGAAAACGGTGCGGTCCGTTGCTCATTTTCTTTAGTGTCAATAATTTCGCTTCTTCTGTTAATCCGAGACAAGCAGCCCAGATGTTATGCTGTTCCCAACTGACGTGCCCATAGAATTTTTTTACGTATGGGTCAATATTCCATGTATCGAGTGCTAACTGCATAGAATCACGTCCAATACCGTACATACGCCAAGGCCATACCGGATACAGCATCGGAGCTTCAATATTGTTAACCCGTTCCCAGTGTGCTGCTGGAGCCAATATTTGATGTCCTTCTATATTCCGTGTGGGAATCTCTGGAATCGTAAGGAGAATTTTTTTGTATTTATTTATATCAACACTATCAGCTCCATGTTTGGAAAGATATTCAATAAGTGTCGATGTGACACAACGCAATGCTGCTATCGTTGATGTACTGTTGTACGCCATCTTGAATGTTTCACAAGCAGATCCTGGATATAGAATCAGTTTGCCGTCACCATCAAGTTCCTTACGACCACGCTGTCGCGCAAGCATACGATAGTGCTGATCGAAAAAATCGATGCATGATTTCACCAACGGAATATATACTTCTGCACGATAGTTTGCATCATAGCGCTCCATTTCCAATGCCATCTGACAAAACTCCAGCGCAGTATCCCACGTATATTCCAGCCACGCATTCCACTCTACACCGGCATCAAACCAATCTGGATGCTTTCGGCCGTATTCATCATGGTTAGGCAAGCCAAAATTTTCCATCTGCTCTGTAAAACAAGCACCATCGTGATTCCAATAGATTTTCGAACGAAGTTCTGCATTTCCAAGCAAACGACGATAGAAATCCAATTGTACCTTCAGTGCATCGTAGTCACCGCTTTTCAACATTGGCCAATAGACAAGACGTTGGTTCTGAGCGGTATAGGTACCACCACCCCACCGACGATAGTCAGGAGTAAACGCCTGTGCGGTATCCACTCGTGAGGGATCAAAGGTAAATAGACCGCCATTGAATTTTGTGGGCCATTGTCCGTAAGCATTACAACCGAGCATGTATCGGAACAACATATAGTTGCGAGTAACCTCTTCACTGTCTCCATCACCATAGACGAAAGAACGTTGCCACCATTGGTTCCACCATTTACGGGCATTCTTCCGGTCAGAGACGCTATTTACGCTATGCTCGGTCTTCATCAGTGTCTGATGCCAGTCGTCAACGCTACCGTTTACCGTAGCGAGCGTCAAGAGTAATTCCTGGTGTTTTTTATTCTCACAACTCTTCAACCACCAGCCTTGATAGTCTGTATAATCATACTTTCCTGTATAACTGTCCGCCACAACAAAACCATCGCCCGTCAGTCTGCCGCCAAACACAAGATGCTCCAAGGGGTTATACAGTTGCGTCTGATAAGCTGATAGATGTTGTTGGCGTACAGTCGCATCGAAAATAGTCGAATCAGTGTTCTGGTGATAAAAACAAATAGCATTCCCCTTCGCTGTAATATGGTCGCGACGGGTGAGTGTTCCTTTCGGTGCTCCAAATTTATAGGAACTCTGCCAGCTCTCACGTTTGATCATCTCGCGGTCACGATGTCGCCACGATTCATAGGCAGCCACAACACCTACCGGTTTACGGCTGTCAATATCGATATGCACCACAGGTTTTCTGACATCAGCCCATATCTGTACTGTTTTCTCGCCGTCGCTCACCTCCACATAGCCGTCATGCAGACACAGACGTTGCTGGAAGCAGGAAGCCGTATCAAGTGCCGGAAAAAGTTTCAGACGAATTCGTCCCAGTTTCAGCAAAGTATTATTCTCATCAAAGGTACCACTGCGGTTGACGTACAATAGGATGTCGCCATCTTCTACCCATACATTCATACCTATATCCCCACCGCCACAGGGCATTGACTCAGAAGAGTGATGACTGGGTGTCGTCCAGATATAGTCTTTGGGTTGAGCCATTGAGGTTATGGCCCCGAATGTCAACAGATATATACAAAAAAAGGTATATATGTTCAAGTTACTTAACCTTTGTACCATTGATGACAAGTCCTTTCACATCAGTTGGAGCAACCATACCTTCTATACGCATCGGTTGTTTGCTTACACCATTAAGTCTGCTGTTGCGGAAATGGATATCATAAACATTCAGAACATCTTCCAGTCCGATGATGTAAATACCATACTGACTGCTGTTACAGGTGATGTGATCCAAATGAATGTTGCGTACAATAGGATTATGACCACGTCCGAAAACTTCCTTGGGGTCGTAGTTCAAATTGATTTTCAGCACACACTCTCCGCATTTGCCCACCGTAATGTCGCGCACGAAAACATTCTCGATAATCCCTCCACGACAGGAATTGGTTTTGATGCGGATGACGCGATCCAGATGTTCGCTGTCCATCTGACAATCGTGTACAAACACATTACGTGCGCCGCCGCTGATCTCACTGCCGAGCACTACCCCGCCGTGACCGTCTTCCATCTTACAGTTTCTCACGATGATATTCTCCGACAGACATTCAGGTTTGCGCCCATCGACGTTTCTGCCAGCTTTGATAGCGATACAGTCATCACCCGTATGGAATGTACAGCCTTCAATCAGCACATCTGTACAGGATTCAGGATCGCAGCCGTCACCATTCGGTCCTTCATTCCATACTTTTACGTTCCTCACCGTAAGGTTCTTGCACATCAGCGGATGAAGCACCCAGAACGGAGAACGCAACAAGGTGACCCCTTCCACTAACACATTCTTACACAGATATAGGTTAATAAGCTGCGGACGCAAGCCGTAGCCCATTCCGTAACGACGCTGGTCAACAGGCACATTGTCGTTGCATTGTTTCAGAAGGGTGTCCCTTACACCGAAACGTTGCGTCTCCATACCTTCCTTCCAACCCCATCCCTCATAGCCGGTCATCCCCCACCAGGTATCCTGAGAGCCGTTGCCGTCGATGGTTCCCTTGCCGGTGATGGCTACATTTTCACATTCATAGGCATAAATCAGCGGCTGATAGTTCCAGCAATCAACTCCTTCCCAGCGTGTTTTCACCAACGGATACAGCCGTGTATCGAATGCAAAGAGCAATGTAGCGCCTTCGCTCACTACTAAGTTTACGTTCGACTGCAGACGTATGCCGCCTGTTATCCATTTTCCTTTCGGAACAACGACATGTCCACCGCCAGCTTCGCTGCAGGCAAGGATCGCGTTGTTGATGGCTTTTTGGTTATCGTCAGCTTTCCCGTAAACTGTTGCACCAAAATCTGTAATCAGAATTTCACGGTCAGGGAAGATAGGAGCTACAATACGTTTTTCAATTTTCTTATAGTCTTTCCATTTTCCTTTGGCATTTACAGACAAAGAAAATAGGGCACATAGCAGTGTTATAATGAGTTTTGTCATAGTACTATCCTACTGCTTGGCGTAGTCTCAGCATACCACGGTGCACTAAGTTTCTCACACTATGGTAATTCATATGCATCAACTCACAGATTTCGTCATACTTCCGTTCCTCAATATAATACAACTGGAAAGCTTTCCGCTGGCGAGGTGTCAATGACTTCAACAGGAAATCAACGCGTTTGTTTCTCCGATAAATTGTCTCACGTAGCAGATACTCATGTTCTACATCATTGGATGGGCGGTCGAAATACACTTCCTCTACAGGTGTCTCAATCATGAAATTATTACGGCGGAACTCATCCACCAGTCTGTTACGAAGAGAAATAATCAGGTAAGAACTGATGCGGCGCACATCACAAGATGCGTGTTTGTCCATCAATTTCACAAAGACATCATGAACACAGTCCTTGATAAGTTCCGTATTAGTGGTCAGACAATGCCCGTAATTCAGCATCATGTCGATATACATATTATATAACGATGCGAATGCAGACGGTTTTCCATCATGGAAATCTTCCAACAGTTTACGAGCTTTCTCGTCTTTTAAGTTAACTTCAGTATCCATAAGGTAGATAAGTTGTAGTTGAAGGTTCGATGCAAAGATAAGTAAATTATTGAAACCAACTACAAAACATACAAGAAAAAATGCCAAATTAAAGGTTTTTTAGCATCTTTGTGGTGTTTTTTAGACACTTAAAGTGTTTTTGATGCGTTTTTTTAGACTTTCTATCTCTTCTCGAGTTAGGAAATCGGTGGGTGTATCTAAGTGTTGGAGAATGTATTTTGCCTGATCAATAGCAGGCTGACATTGTGGATGTTCCTTCGCATATGAATCCCAATATGTCTGTTGTTCTCGATCGGATTCTAAAACATAGCGTAGGAAGCCTGTATTCTCCAACAGCCACGAAACCCCGATGTTTATAGTCTTATCAATACTCATGCCGACTCGCTGTCTGTTGTTGAAAAGACGAACGAATCGGCATGTTGTCACCTTTTTTTTCTAAGAAAATCCAAAATATTATTTCATTTTCTGTACCCAGAGGATGCCGGAAACAGTAGTTGTGAAAGTTCCGTTGATATTGAGCGTACCTTTCTCCGAGGTTACTCCCCCACTCTTTCGGTCAACTGCTGATAAATGGTATTTTCCTGCAGGAAGCTGTAAAGACACTTGTTTGTTTCCGCCCTCAGCATAGATTAGTGCCCCTACTTGATCGTTCTGAAGTACATACACGCCAGCATCGGAGTTGGTCGCTGAAGTTGGATGCATCAAAGGAAGGTCAGCAAGGAGCTGCGTATTGCTGATGCGTACAGCCGGACACGATCCTCCTGCCATCAACGCTGCCCAAGCCATCTCCGGATAACTCTTCGCATAATAGACGACAGCCTTCTCAGGGAAGGCATCGCGGTATTCGCGTACCGAATGATATACATCTTCGAAACGTACACCTCCAGCCTTGATTTTACGTGCATACTGTCTCGGTGCCATGTTCACACCACCTTCAGGTGCATAAAGTCCTTTCTGATGATAGTACCACTGGGCGATACCGATGATATCAACTACTTTCGACCGAACGGGATCTTGCAAGATGGCGTCTTGGACATCTTTATTGACAGCAAGTGCCACAAGTGCCTTTTGTCCGCGTGTCTGTTCCCATTCAGCTACCACATCAAGCCAGAATTGCACAAAATGTAATGGTCCAGTAAACTCTTCTCCTATAGAATGGATTACGTTCGGTTTATCCTTCAGGGCATCGAGCGTCTGCATGATGTATTGTTTGTGCAGTTCACGTCGAACGGGATGACTGATATCGTAGAAATATTCGGCCATGAAGATACGCTTGTCTCCTGTAAACGGTACCGGTTCCGGAAAATCTGTATGGTTGATGTTGTTGGCTGTTCGCCACGGACAATCCACCCAGTGTGCTCCTGCCTCCAAGATGTTGTGCTGGAAGTAGTGTTCGTTCCACAAAAGTTTACCTTCCGGAGCAGCCTTCTCTGCATATTCATTGAGGCGCGCGTAGTACCATTTGTTCAATTTCGTCAAATCATATTTACTCAGTCCGTCCCAGGCCTTCGACTCACCACTGCGGGCAAACGGCTGTTCATAGAATGGTGCCCACACATCTCCATCACGTCTGCGAATACGTTCGTGGTCATCTCTTCTCCGATCATACCATAGTCCATAGTTCTGACTGAAAACCAGACTGTTATCGCGATTCATCTCAACAATTACTGAATCGATGCGATCGGTAGTTCCTTTCCCCTCCATACCTGGAACAAAGCGCGTCAGCGCATAAGTAGCACGTGCAATAGCCGGATAGCGAACACGTCCATTCCACCAAGGAGTCTGGTGCTTTCCGCCGACCATCAACAGTTCGTTGAGGGTGAGTTTGCCGTTGGTGATGGTGGGAGTAGATGCTTTAGAATCTCTAGTATCTTTAGATGTTCTGGATTCTCTAGATAATCTAAGCTCCTTCATTCCCTTGCCGCCTTGCAATGCTTCAGCTGGCAATGAAGCCTGTCCGATCCAATCCTCCATTGTCATACGAGGCTGTCGTGCTTCTTCGGTAAAACGCTGCGCCTCCTCGAAGGTGGGACTGCTCGATGCTTCCGTGTTACGGTCAAGCACACGGCATTGTGCTGAAACATCACGTCCCAATCGCTTACCAAGCAGGTGGGCAAAGATGCTGCGGGGTTTTACGTGATTATTGGATTCATCGAAGTAGCTGTTTCCTTCAAACTGTGCCCAACAGCCATACACATAGTTTTTTTGTATGGAGTCAGGATCATAGCAGAAGATGCCAGCCGCCGTTGACTGCCATACAAGACTGTTAGCCGTATTCCATCCGGCACCGTATTTCTCGACACCGAGGTTTTGAAAACGGATATCGTTGCCGTCTATATTGACGTTATCAAACAAAAGTCCCGTTACCCAAGGTCCGATACTCCCGCTGAACGATTTCGACTCGTAGCTGTCACACTGTACAAACGCATTGGGTCCGGCTGCACAGACACCCACCGAAAAGTCGTTTACGCCATGTTCAGAATAACAACGCTGCACGAGCACCTTCTCACCGAGCACATGAAATGTACGCCTGCGGTAACCTCCACACTCCCCTATCGGTTCACGCGAAATACAGTCTTCGACGGTAATCTGTTGTCCTGTGCGCTGTACGATAACCGCCGACCCTGTAAGATGCCGGAAATCAACCATACGCACCCAACAGTCTCGCGCGTACATTATATATATACCCTCCCAGCAGTGATCCTCGTCGGCAGGATTCGCAGTGTCGTAATCCGACTCGATGGTAAGATTTTCCACACCGGAGTTTTCAACACGACCTGTCCACACTTGCCGAATAACTTTTGCACCCGATGCCTTTGCATCGAGTATCATCGACAACGGCGCATCAATCGTAACAGTCTGTCCTGATACAGCAACAGCCCGTCGTGTCCATTCCACATCGATTTCTCCCGGATGCCACCCCCAATAGCCAAGATCTTTTCCTCCGCCATAGTTGCTGCATTGCATGGAGGCAATCCATTCCTTTGTTGACGGGCGCCAGATGACGAGTTCATCACCCTTGCTGACGTTGCCGTTGACGGGAATTTTCAAACTGTTTAAAGCAATCGTCTCCGCCGTAATAGAAAGTGTATCCAGCCGTTGCCGGTTGTCAATACCCTCGATATAGACGGCTGCACCGCGATCAACACCACATTTCCGGATTACTGTTGAAGTCTTGTCTGCTCCACGCAGCACCACACCCGATGCACGGATATAGATGGGGCGTTGTATGTTGTATGTTCCCTTTTCCAAAAGGACGGCTCCTCGCAAACCTGTCTTCTTGTCAGGTTTCAGAGCCGACACATAGTCGATGGCCTGTTGTATCACCGCAGACTGATCGCCCTGCGACGGAGCTACCACCACCGCTACGGGAACGTTGGGTAACATACTTTCCGACATGCGGTAACCGCAATACGAATAATCTAACGTCGAGGGTTGTGCAGATGCTTGCACAACCCCCAGCGCCATTGCGATGAAGAAGATTACTTTTCTCATTCCTATTTCTTCTCTTGTTCTTTTTGTCGCTGCAACCACTGCTCACGTTCTTTCTGCAGGTCATAGCCCCGTGCCGAGAGCCAGTTGTTGGTGCGTCCGCGATATTTGTCAAACCAGAAGTGTTTGCCTTTAGAATCGGCAGCATCCATTGCATACTCGCGGGCTTCCTTCAGCCATATCAGTATTTGCTTTTTTTCAAATTCTGAGAGCGAAGGAATCATATCCTGTGTAGCCTGGTAGTCGCGCTTCAGGCGTCCAAACGTCATACCGTCTTTCACCGCATCAATCTGCTCTTCTGTCAGGTAGAGAGCCAAGGCCGAAGCAAGCTCAAAATGGTGCTTGTATAGTTCGGCATAAAGGGCATCCTGCTGTGTCTTATCATACTTCGAATGGATGTCGTTCAGCAGGAAGTAACGGTTGGCGATGATGTTGCGTACGTTCCTGGCCGTTTGCTTGTCATTGAGTTGTAGCCCGTCAACGATCTTCTGCGCACGATTCTTGATTGTCTCTACATAGGTCGAGTCCCGTCCCTCACAATCAAGTACCACGGTTTGGGCGCTTGCTGTTAGGGTAAACAGCATTAGTAACGCTGTGTACAAAACCTTTTTCATACGTTTACATCAATTTACCTTTTTCTGCGAGCACATCGCGGTTGTTGTTCAGATTGCGCCAGTCAACCTTTGTTTTCGGGTCGATACCGTTGATGTATTTCTCAATGTTTGTATAGCCGTCACCATTGACATCCCCATTGGCATCATTCGGATCGTTCGGATTCAGACCATTGGCCTTCTCCCACTCATCGGGCATACCATCCATATCGGTATCAACATACGGTGTATAGGCTGCATACTCCGGATAACCGCCCATCTGACGCGGGTCGGTGATAACACCCTGTTTGTAGCTGTCTTTCGGCAGACGACGATATTTGAAGAATCCCTCTTCGTTCTTCGATTTCTCGTGCAGTCCCCACATAGAACCGTAAGGATTATCTTTCACCTTCTTCTCGTATTTATCTACGTAGTAAGCCTGTCCTGTGCGTACCTCTTCTGTGATGCGTTGATCCACAATATCACGACAGGGGATTGTTGCACCCGCATTGTCGAGCACCCAGTCGAAAGCCTTCTGTGCACCCATGATGCTGACAAACGGCATCTCAAATGGTTCGTTCGAACGCATCAGAGCCTTTTCCGTTTCGTCCATCTCACCGTCTTTGTCTGCTGTCTGCACACCACCGTTCCAGTTGTCTTTCGTAATCTCTGGATATCCCTCCATGATGTTGCCTGCAGCATATACACGACCGAACTGCTTGAACGGGAACAGGTTCACCGAGCGACTCTCTGCTTTCACGATGCGGTGACCGATAGGACCTTCCGTCGGAGTCAATGGCCCCGGCTTGTAGTAGTTGTTGATGAAGTTTGACATCGTGGTATATTCACCGCCGTCAGCAGTACGGTGTACCCAGTTGTATATCACGTTGTTGATGAAGTTGAACACACCACCCCATCCTATCGACGGGTTACGGCCGGTGTTGTCGGCCCACAGGTTACGCATGAAGGTTGTGTTCTCGCCACCGATGGTACTTCCGAATGCATGGTTCCAGGTATCGAGTGCCTTTGCCGAGATGGTGTTCTGGATGGTCACGTTCACTGTCGGCTCCTTGCGCTTCGGTTTGCCGTCACCCAAGTCGAACATGTGACGATAGAACGAAATATTCTCGTCGAGTCCCCACTCGCAACTGCAATGGTCAATCATGATATTGCCCACAGGGTTTCCGCCAAACGAGTCTTCGCGATAGGTTACTTCTGTTTCACCGCGACGGAAACGCATGTGGCGAACGATGACGTCGTGCGTATCTACCTGGAAGGATTCCCCTGCAATACAAATTCCCTCGCCCGGAGCTGTCTGTCCGGCAATGGTGATATAAGGAGCGCGCACATAGATCGGTGACTTCAGGCGGATGATACCGCTCACGTTGAATACCACGATACGTGCACCACCCTGTTCACAGGCCCAGCGGAAAGAGCCGGGACCGTCGTCGTTGAGGTTTGTCACAGTGAGCACCTTACCGCCACGACCGCCAAAGGTGAACATACCGCCACCCTCGGCACCTGGGAATGCTGGAATCTTTGCCTGACGAAGGTCGTATGGACGCGCAGCCCAGGGCACGTATGGACGTCCTTCTTTTGCTTCTTTGATAACGATGGGGAATGCGACTGCCCACGCAGAATCACTGTGAGCTTCCCATTGCTTGTGTAAGGTTTCGGATTTTTGTTTAGCCTCGTCCGTCAATTGCGGATACTGTGCGTGAGCTGCCATCGGCAACAATGCGATTGCACAGCCCATCATGAAATACTTTTGTTTCATATAAATCATATTTTTGTGTTTTGTTTTTATGATAAGACGTATGAACATGCGAAATGTAACATTTTGAAAACAATACATTAACGATTTTTAAGTGACGAATATACAATTATTGTCGGATTTTGTTTTGTCAGTTCAGATTTATCCCCTATTTTTGCAAACGAAACCAAATCCAAATTACCAATCTAAATGCAACACAAAATGAGAAAACTGTTACTGACCGCCATTATTTTTTCGTCGGTAATGTTGTCAATGGCACAGAATATCGATTTCGACCTTCCTGGCAAAACAGCTCCGGGAAAGGATACAGAAGTAAACTATGAGTCGTGGGCCGTTCCTCGTGTCGCAAGCGATACCAAAGTGTTCAGCAACGGTGTCACCATCACGATTACTGCCGGCGAAGGAGCAAAAGAAGTTGGCAGCAACTGGAGCAAGACCGATGTGGAAACCAACGGTCTTCGCATTATTGCCGACGAGGTATTGGCCACAAATATTGAGGACGGAAACCTGACGAAGATAACTGATGCCAGCACATCATTGATTCTCACCATCGAGGGATTGTCGGCTGGCGCACACACTTTGAAAGCCTATCACAACAACTCCGACAAGGATCAGGTTCAACCCGATTTCGAAGTTCTGGTCGATGGCACCGTTGTTGCCACCAAGCAGAAGTTTACATCATATGCTCGCAGCACCGCTGAGGCTGGTACCTCGTTTATCCGTTTCAACGTCACCGAAGGTCAGCCTGTCGTCATCACCTACCGCACCGTTTTGGAGGAAGGAAAAACCTATACCAACACCCGCATGATGCTCAACGGTCTGGAGTTCGATGTGGCAGAGATTGTCGCTACCGACCCCATTCCCGAAAACCATAACTTCCACGCGGGTACCGATGATGGCTCGATTACGTTCTCATGGACGGGTGCCCAGAGTGCCGTCAGCCACAAACTGGTGATTGGCACCGACTCTTTGCAGGTTGCCAATGCCACTACCTACGATTATGAGGGAACGGCTTCGGAATATACCAAGACGGGTCTGTATCCGATGAACAAATACTGGTGGCGTGTTGATGAAGTGACCAGCGACAATCAGGTACACAAAGGAAACGTTTGGGTATGTCAGCCGCGCAAACTTGCCTTCCCTGAGGCTGAGGGCTACGGCCGCTATGCCATCGGAGGACGCGGCGGTATCGTCTATCACGTCACCAACCTCAGCGGCGACAAGGACACTCCGGGTTCACTGCTCTATGGTCTTGTCAACATCAACGAACCGCGCTATATCGTCTTCGATGTCAGCGGTATCATCGAACTTGATTTCAACTCCTATTTCGTCAAGCCCAATGCTTATATCGCCGGACAGACAGCGCCGGGAAAAGGTATTTGTATCAAGTCATCCAACATCAATATCGGTTCCGATGTCATCGCCCGTCACATGCGCTTCAAGCGCGGTTTGGGCGTCTATGGCGAGAACACGGGTAATGCGATGGGAATGTCGGGAGCCAACCACGCTATCGTCGATCACTGTACGGCAGCATGGGGTACTGACGAGACCGTCAGTGGTCGTGGTGCACAGAATATCTCCTTCCAATACAGCGGAATCTTCGAGGCCTTGGGTATTACCGGCCATAAGAACTATTCCGATGGTACCAACCACGGCTATGCAGCCACCATCGACGGACGTATAGGCTCATGGCATCACAACCTGTTGCTTAACTGTGAAGGTCGCAACTGGTCGATGGGTGGCGGCATGGATGCGCAGAACATCCCCATTGGTGGTCTAGACCTATTTAACAACGTATGCTACAACTGGCATAACCGCACTACCGATGGCAACTGCCACATGGTAAACTTCGTGGGCAACTACTATAAGATGGGAACCAATACCAATAAGAAAGTACTCTTTACGCAGGACTTTGAAGATGCTATCAACCCTGCAGGAACCGATCAAGCCTACGTACACGATAACATCCGCGAGAACAAGGACCATACGCTAACCACATCAGGATTAAACAATGCTACAGGCAACAAGCCCACAAGTTACCAATATGTGGTCAACGAGCCCCTATTCCCCAGCTATGCTCAGATTCATTCGGCCAAGGATGCCATGAAGATTGTGACGAGCTACGCAGGTGCAACGATGCCACAACGCGACGAGCAACACGTGCGTGTTGTCAGGGAAACCCTAAGCGGCACCTGGACCTACAAAGGTTCTAAGTCTGGCATCAAGGGTGAGATTGATACCGAGGAAGACATCACCGAACATGCTGCCGGCAAGGGTTGGGAAACCTATCCTGAAGAAACCCGCGCAGCCGACTACGATACCGACGGCGACGGTATGCCCGACTGGTATGAGCCGTTGATAGGCAGCGACCCCAATATCGCCAACCAGAACGATGATCCCGACCATGACGGTTGGACGCTTCTGGAGGACTACCTGTAGTTTGCGGCGCATCCCTGTCTCACCGTTTCGCCCGACAACAGCGCAACCATCGACGTGAAGCCTTTCTTTGCAGGTTTCTATGGACAGAATAGCAGCTATGACCTGTTGACCCCGACATACAGCGTTGAAACTGAAAGCAGCCTGTTCACCCCGTCTGTGGAAGGTTCCATGGTGAAGGCTACAGCCGGAAAGAACGGTGGTGTCGGCTATCTTTTCGTAACCGTCAACGATGGTCAGACCACTTGGACCCAGCGCATCAGCGTTGCCGTTACCGGCAGCACGACGGGCATCACGGTCATCACCCAACAGCCATCACCCGACTCCCAGCGATACAACCTCGCCGGTCAGCGGGTCGGCAACAGTTACAAGGGTGTTATCATCCAGAATGGCAAAACGTATCTGATGAAGTAATCACGCATACAAAAAGCCCTCCAAATCGGAGGGCTTTTTTGTTATGGTTTTTGTTATGGTTTTCGTTATTGTTGTGTTAGTGCTTGTATCAATGCATTCAGCTGCTGCTGATTCATGCCGTGAGCAAGCAGATAGGCTGAGAATGCTTTGGCGTAGTCAACGTTTGGAAGCTGTGCTTCGTCGGTAACGTTGGCATAAAACATCAGACACGGGTTGAGTCTCAACGACAACATCGTGTTGCATTCATCCTGATTTCTGCGTTTTATGAATAATTCTACCTTTCTAATATCTATAGATTAGTCCATACTTCTCATGCAATTTACGGAGGCTTCCGTCGGTCTTCATCTGGGCGATGACGGCGTTGACGAGGGCGAGCAGGTCATCCTGCCCCTTGCGCATCAGCACACCAATCTCTCCGTGGGTGAAAGGATTGTTTAAAAGGGGTGCAGCGAGGCGCGGGTCGTTCTGCACATACCACGGGGCTTCGGTGATTTCGGTAATCATCACATCGGCATTTCCCTCGGCAACGAGCGTGGGAATCTCTTCGTTCTTCTGCCAGACGATGATGGTGGCGTGGGTCAGGTTCTCGTTGGCGAATTTCTCGTTCAGCCCGCCCGGGTTCACCATCACGCGTACCTCCGGTTTGTCTAAATCTGCAAGAGACTGGTAGCGGTCGGCATCGGCGGCGCGGCAGAGGATGGTCTTGCCATTGCATAGATAACCGTCGCTCATCAGCATCGTCTCTTTTCGTGTATCGGTAATTGTGATGCCGCCGATGGCGAGGTCAAATATCTGTGGTTCTGCCTGCACGTCGGCAGTCAGCGTGGGCCACGAGGTCTGCACGAACTCGATGTCTACGCCTATCCGCCTGGCAATCTTCTCTGCCATCTCGATGCCGAAGCCCCAATAGTTGCCGTCGGCCTCGCGGTATGACAGCGGCCGATAGTCGCCTGTGGTGCCCACCAACAGCTTGTCGCGCTCCACGATGCGCTCAATGGTTGGCTGCTTCTCCGCCGGATTGTCATCGTTCGCCGTGCAAGATGCAAACGCCGCCGTGCCGCAGACGAGGATGGCGGCCATCATCCATAGTTTCAGTTGTTTTACCATTGTTGTATATCGTTTATTTATTCCGCACAAAGGACCCTTTGTGTGAAGTGTTTCATAATCATCTTGTTTTGGGTTAATACTAATTCTGCTGGCAAAGTTAGTGCAAACCGAAGACAATACAAAATAAATATAATTATTTTTATTGTTGAGGTGCAGCCTAACTTCGAGGCGTAGCCTCAAAGTTAGTGTAAAATTTTGATTAAGCGAAGAGAATAAATTTTTATTTTTATTTTTATTCTTGGGCGCAGCCATTATGACAAAGCCCTTGTTGATGAATTCATCCGTCGAGGCATTGACATTTCAGTCGTTTACGACGGCCGTTCAATCTCTTTTGCCCATCTTGTCAACTATGACAGTTCCAGGAACCGACTCATCGCCGTCGGTTGAACATCCTTTATAATCAATAACTCTGCCCTTACAGTCTGCTCTTTGTAAGGACGGAGTATTTCTTTTCTTGACATGTCAGTCACTCACCTGTCACCTGACATCCGAAAAACATAAAACGAAAAAGGGGATCTCTATGGCTCCCCTTTGATTGATTTCGATAAACAAAAATTTGGTTAATACTTTCTTTTCTTACTTTCTTTAATTAGGGTTTATAATCCTCCCCTCGGGGAGGCCAGGAGGGGGGTCGTTTTCCTCCCCCCTTCAGGGGGGATTAGAGGGAGGCTATTTTTACTTTCCTTCTATTTCCGCTCGCTCTTACAGCAAAGTGAACCCAGTAGCTGCCTGTTTTGGCACGATGCTCGATGATGATTTCATCGAAAGCCTCGCCTCGCTCCTTACTAATATCTAAGAGGTAAGCAGCATACCGAAGTGCTTGCTCTATTCCTGTGCAACGGATATCCGCTGCACAACCAGTCAGATGATTGCTGGTGGCAACA
>CADBAP010000013.1 GCA_902792685.1 uncultured Prevotellaceae bacterium | reverse complement strand
TGTCCCACAATCGTCACCTCGTTGAGCGTATGGGAATCTTCGGTCAGAAACAGCACGTTGTAGTGTTGTTCCTTCTTCTCTTTGCTGATGGTGAAATTACGTGTCAGCGTCTTGTAGCCGACGAAGGTGACGGTCAGCACATACTGTCCGTTGGCAAGTCCATGAATATGGAAGTTGCCATCGACATCGGTGACAGCACCGTTGACGATTTTATCGCTACCGTTTTGTGTAATGGCTACATTGACGAACCCAAGCGGTTCATCTGTTTTCTTGTCTTTAATTTTTCCTTTTACGGAGCCTTGCGCAAATGCTCCCAGCACACCCATCAGGAGTATGCATAAACATAAGAATCGATTCATCATGTTTTCTTAGACGTACCTTCAGAAAGAAGGTTTAAAAATAAAAATTGTCTTTTTATTTTGTGTTGTACTCATTTAATCGTATCTTTGAGCTTTTGCAAAGCTCGAAGATAGGCTGCGCCTCAGAAAAACTCAAATAAATTTGGTTTTTCGTTCGACTTGCACTATCTTTGCACCCTCAAATAAGCTTTGACAAGTGTTAAACTTATGACATTGGTCTCATAGTTCAATGGATAGAATAAGTCTCTCCTAAAGATTAGATTCGGGTTCGATTCCCGATGGGACCACTGTTTTTTTAATTGTATGGGTATGCAATAGGACACGAAAGAATAACTAAAAACCAACGACAATGAAAAAGACCAGTATTTTATGGGCGCTTGCCCTTGGCGTGTTGCTGACAGGAACCTTGACCAGTTGTAACAAAAACAAGAAGGAAATCAGTCAGAAAGAGTTCCAGCAGATGTTGGCTGATGCTGAGAAGAAGGGTGAAGAGAAAGCCAAAAAGGAAATGCAGCAGGAGGCGAAAGAGGTGCAAGATGCAAAAGGCAAGGAGCCGGTTGCGACTGCCGACCGCAATGATATCAGTGTGGAGTCGCTATACCTGACGGGTACCATTGGTGGTGCCGATGATGCCGTATTCAACTACAATGCTGATATGGATAACGGTACTGTGGCTTTTACCATCAGCGGTGTCGTCAACGAACGTAGAATCAGACAAGGTTCTTATGATCCGCAGAGTGGCAGACTGGTGATGTGTGAATACACCACCAACGGACAGTATATCGGCGACTTCGTGGGAACTTGGCGCAACGGCGTCTATGCTGGTGTCTTCACCAATAAAAAATCAGGCGGAAAAGTGGACTTTCGCCTAAGATAATCCGTTTAAACCCTATGCGACAGATTACAGACATACAAGAGTTGAGAGGCATCCAGATGGGTATCTTGGACAATATCCATCAGTTTTGTGAAAAACATGGTATTACTTATTTCCTGTCGAGTGGTTCCTTGATAGGGGCTGTCCGACACGGAGGATATATCCCTTGGGATGATGATTTGGATATCTATATGCCTCGTAAGGACTATGAGCAGTTTATAGAGAGATATACCGATGAAACCGGTGTTTTTCGCGTGATAAATCCAAAAAAGGAGCCACACTATTACTATACTTTTGCCAAGGTGGTGGATGAACGTACGTACATGCAGGAAGACGAGACGGAAGGTTATGCCATTGGTGTGTATGTCGATGTGTTTCCCTGCGACTATGTGCCTGATGACATGAAACAGCGCGAAAGGGTGTTCCGCTGGAAATACCTATTATATAAGATTCGTCGTGCCAAGATTTCGCATACCAATCCTTTCCGTTCGGCATTGGCGTATTGGTGCTATCGCTTGCTACCTGTCACGGTCAAACAACTGAACCGTTGGATAGAACAGCTCATCGTCAGCAAGAATCCCACAAACTGGGTTTGCAATATGTCGGAGTCGGGTCCGAAAATAAAAGGCTGTTTCCCTGCAGAAGCGATCGCCTCAACGGTCGATATCAAGTTTGAAGACAGAACCTACAAAACCTTCGTGGGCTACAAAGACTATCTGTCATATACCTACGGAGACTATATGACCCTTCCTCCAGAAGATCAAAGAGTGACCCATAAGTTTGAAGCTTATTGGTTGTAGGACTTTATTTTTTCTAAACCCCATTGACAAACTCGGTTGATGGTTGGAGCAGGAATTCTTTTCTCGTAAAGCAGTTTTTGAATAATGGCTAAGCCATAAGGAAAATCTTCTGTAAAATAACGGCTTTGAAAATCTGGAATATATCTTCCGTTTATCCCTTTCATGGGTGAACTTATTCCTTTAAATGCTTCTATAGAACGCAACTTATGGGTAAGCGATGGTGCATCGTGGCTTTCGTAGTAATCGAGTATGGGTGGAATGCTTCCTGGGCTGATTGGTAAAGTGTTAAGCAATTGGAAGAATTCCTGATCCATATCGATAAGTGTCTGTGAGGCTTCGTCCGTCCATTCTTCGTAAAATAGAGGATTTCTGTCGTAGGAAATTCCTTCGTGCCAATCTTTCCAAAGGGTGTATAAGCGTGCGGGATGAAGCAAAGGATTACTGTTGGTCAGACTTGCTTCGTAGTGTGAATGTAGTAAAGCAACAGGTGTTGCAAGTAATTGTTCAAACAGCAGGCATAGCTTTTTTGGATTATCGCTATGCTCTACAGCCATCTTCAAACTGTTCTTGTATCCCATCAAGCGGGCGCGATGGCCGTATTCCACGATACGTGATATAAAAGGTACGCGTTGAAAACCAAAAAGGGGAGTTGTTGGCGATAGGATTTCCTGTGCAGCAAAGAAAAAACCTGTGCTACAAACCACGCTGCCAACAGCGGTTTGATGAGGTAAAAATGGTTTTATTTGTTGAAGCCCTTCGCGAATAGAGAATCCAGGCAGACACAGCAAAACGACATCAGCTTGAGAAACCGCTTGTTCAGCACGACCATATATGCCATATAGTGTTCCTCTTAATTGTCCGTCAGGGCAATCAATAAGTAGTTGCTTAGACCATTTTTCAGGATGACGGGTTAATAGTACAACCTCAAGATTGCTTTTTGCAGCAATGAAGCCAGCAACGACATGACCAAGGTTTCCACCTCCGTAAATGCAAATTCTCATTTCTTAAAATCCTTCAGTGCTTTTACCAGTTTGTTGTTGTCCTCATGGTTGCGAATGGCAATGCGCATATATTGCTTATTGGGATTCAGGCCCGTTTTCTTGCTGCAGTCGCGGGTGAGGATGTTGTGGTGTTTCAGCATATAGATCACAATCTCGTTGGCAGAGTAGGGCGGCAGTACCTCACAAAGGAAGTAGTTGGCCTGTGTGGGCATCACATGCAGGAACGGAATCTGCTGCAGCGCCTTTTCAAAGCTGGCACGCTCGGTAACAAACTTACGACAAGCCTTCTTATAGTCTTTCTCGTGTTTATTGTATATCTGCATGAAGAACTCAGCAAATGAGTTCAGATTCCATATTGAAACCTCTTTCTTGATACGCTGAATCAGTTCCTTATCGGCCGAAGCCAAGATGCCCAAACGTATGCCAGGAATGCCATAGCTCTTCGAAATACTCTTCATGACAGCCATGTTGGGATAAGCCTCCAAGGTGGCATCGTCTAAGAGGGAATTGTGTTCGAAATCCTCGCTGAAATCAACGAAACTTTCATCGACAACCAGACGAACCTCTTTCCTTTCACACCAAGAAGCGAGTCTTAGCACATCTTTTCTTTCAATAAAGTTGCCGGAAGGGTTGTCTGGATTGATCAGCATCAGCGTCTTTATACCTTTGTCATTGAAGAAATCCATCAGCTCATCAGCCGTATATCGATAGTTTTTATCTTCAGGAATAAAAGTAATATGCTGCTCAGTTTCATATCTGTTGGGATACTCTTCGAAGGTGGGACGGATAAATCCAACTTTACCATTCATCTCCTGCATCAAAACTTTAATCAGTTCGGCAGCTCCGTTGCCAGGAACGATATAGGGTTCACTTACACCAAAGCATTTGCTGGCGATGAGCGTGTTTACTTTCATTCCTGATGGATATTCGGTCAGCAGCGTGTCGAAGTTCGCCCGTAGCTCATCTTTAAGTCGTTGGTTGGGGAAATAGGGGTTTACCAAGTAGCAGAAATCCAACATCTGAGGAAAGCGCCAGAAGCCGCCAAAGCGTCCGTAGTATTTGCGCAGCACATCCTTTTCTTCAGCAAAGATGGCCTCTGCAATATCGAGATCCTGCTTGTCGTCTATCTCATACCATTTCTCATTGCCGATAGGTAGCGCTTTCATATCGTGACCGTTGAGCAACGAGATGATGCGCAACACATTCTCATAATATTCGTTGTTGCCCACAGCCTTGGTGTATGCATCCAAGAACGGGATGTATTTGCTTTGCAGGAAGTCCTTGCTGAATTTGTAGATGTTGACGGTTTTGTAGTAGGCATCCACATCAGCATAGCTGAAAGCATCCTTCGGCACGAAGTTCACGATATGATTGTCTTGGTCGATGCGCACCATCGTACCATCCATCCAACTCTCGTATTTGGCTACGAGAGCCAGATTGGGATAGGGGTTATCAACGATCATAGGAAACAGACGGTCGCTGAAAATCAAATCGCTTTCAATTAGCAGGGTATCGTCTTCCTGCAACTTGTCTTTTACGATAGCCAACGAATAGATGTTGTTGGTCTTGTCGTAAATGGGATTCTCAGCAAACTCAATGGAGAAGGCATCGTCGTAGCGGTGACCGATATAATCCATTAGTTCCTTGCCTTTATAGCCTACTACGATGATGACTCGATTTAACTTTTGACCAGCCAACTGACTCAGCAAACGGTCAATCAACCTGACACCATTGACGGCAACCATACACTTGGTGTTTTCTTTCGTGTATTCTCCAAGTCGGCGGCCCATTCCCGCTGCCAAAATTACTGCTTGCATATTCTTTTCGTTTATAATTACTTACTCTTTTCTAAGTCTTCCCCTTCAAAGGGGAGGTTGGAGGGGGCTTCCTCTTTGATAAATTCATAAAGCTTTCGATAGAACGGATGCTTTCCTAAGGTGTTGATGTCGCCCAAGATAATGAGTTTCATACGGGCACGGGTGATAGCAACGTTCATACGGCGCAGGTCGCGCAGGAATCCGATTTGTCCTTCATCGTTGGAGCGTACCAGTGAGATGACGATGATATCACGTTCCTGTCCCTGGAAACCGTCAACGGTGTTTACGCTGATGAGGCTACGATAGGGTTTGAAAAACTCGCGTTTCTTGATCAGCCGTCGCAAATATTGTACTTGTGCACGATAAGGCGAGATAATACCTACATCGATGCGTTCGTCCAGGATGCGCTGTTTGCTGATTTTTCGGAAATAGTCTTCTAATACCTGTAACGTCAACTCCGCCTCCTCTTTATTGATGCGCCCAAACGATTCACCAATAAACTCTTCATGATAAACAGGACCTTCATTCCCATGGTTCCCATCATTCCCATTTCCCCCACCCCGATCTACCCACACCATCGGTTCATCGTAATCGAGGATGCCGCGATATTTGATCTGCGGCGCACTTTCTACCTTTCCACCATAGAACCAGTTGCTGGAGAAGCGCATGATTTTCTCGTTCATGCGGTATTGTATCTGTAACAATGTGACCACCTCCGGCCTGTTCTCTACGACGCGCTCCATCAGCGTCTTGCCCAAGCCAGCTTTCAGTGCAGCCAAACTTTTCACGGTTGGAGGCAATTGACAGTGGTCGCCAGCAAAGATAACCCTTGATACACGGCGAATAGGAATCCAGCAGGCAGCTTCCAAAGCCTGTGCTGCCTCATCGATGAACACGGTTCCAAACTTTTGTCCCATCAACAGACGGTTGTCGGCACCCACAAGTGTGGAGGCGATGACGCGTGCCTCACCAAAAAGTTCGGCATTGATGCGTATCTCCAGTTCTGTGGCACGACTTTTCAGTCGATCCATCTTCTGGTGGAAACTTTCAGAGCCGCGTTTGTGCTGACTGCGAAGTTCGCGGATAGCCTTGCGGATGCTCCACAGCGTAGTATAGTCGGGATGTGCCTCAAAACGCCGTTCGTAAGTAAAAGACAACATCTTGTCATTAACACGTGTAGGATTGCCGATGCGTAGCACACTGATGCCTCGATCGACCAGCTTTTCCGATATCCAGTCAACAGCCATATTGCTTTGTGCGCATACCAGCACCTGACTTTCGCGCATCAGCGTCTCGTTGATGGCTTCAACAAGTGTCGTCGTCTTACCCGTTCCTGGTGGCCCATGAACGACAGCTACATCCTTGGCACGTAAAACCTCATTGACGGCCTTCTCCTGTGTGGGATTCAACCAAGGGAAACGCATCGGGTCAAAAGTAAAACGCTCAACCGCCCTTCCCTTCATGGCCCTCTCTTCTTTCCTTTCAAAAGCATCCCCCTTGAGGGGAAGTTTGGAGGGGGCTGTCGTATAGAAGAGGTCGCGTAAATCGGCCAGTCGGTTGTTTTTTGCCTTGATAACACGGTCGAGTGCGTCAAACATGGTGCGATAGCTCGTTTCATCAAATGACAATTGTATGCCGATATCATCCGTTGTACTTTGAAGATCCAATAGGGGAGCCGAATCAGGTACGGTAATCACCATCCGGTCGCCATCGACAAACGAAACAGTTCCTGTAAAGGGGTAGTATTTGATGGTTGATGGTTGATGGTTGATGGTTGAAGTTTTAAAAAACACGACTGGTCTTCCGAATTCAAAGTTATGCTCGATATCCTGGTCGGTCGTGCGGAAAACCTCCAAGGCCAGTTGGTTTAGGGAGTTATAATAGCTTTTACCCACCTTCAACGGAAACCACGCATCGCCACGTTTCACCTTCCGCATCATCCCCATCTGCTCGGTTTGCTTGCGGAAGGCTTCCTTCTCAGCGTAATACTCCAGCTGGAGCAATACCCGTTGTTGTTGCAATGCCTGTATGGTAGTATTCATTGATATTTCTCCTTTTCGGCATGCAAATATAAGCAAAAAACATCAAACCAAGGAAGTTTGCATCATTTTATAGCTGAAAAAATTTGGCAGGGAATGAAATTCTTCGTACCTTTGCGCCCGAAATTTAGGATTGTCCAATGGTGTAATGGTAGCACAACAGGTTTTGGTTCTGTTTGTGGTGGTTCGAATCCGCCTTGGACAACGCAAAGAGAATGTGGCTAAAGAAATTTAAAATTTTACTTTTTCTGATAGCTAATTCTCTTTTTTTATGTATCTTTGTTGCGGAAAAACGATAAAGTATGAAAACAAACTACGAATTGCGCTATGCAGCACATCCAGAAGATGTCAAACACTACGACACGGCACGCTTGCGTCGTGATTTCCTGATTGAGACATTATTCGTTGACAATGAAGTGAATATGGTGTATTCCATGTATGACCGTATGGTGGTTGGCGGTGCGATGCCTGCAGGAGAAGAACTGTTGTTGGAAGCCATCGACCCACTGAAGGCTCCGCATTTCACTACACGTCGTGAAGTCGGTATTTTCAATGTGGGAGGTGACGGCCTCGTACGTGTTGGCAACGATACCTTTGAACTTACCTATAAAGACGCCCTCTATATTGGCAGTGGCGATCATGATGTGGTTTTCATCAGTAAGGATTCGCAAAAGCCGGCAAAGTTCTACTTCAACTCTACAACGGCTCATGCGAGTTTTCCTACACGAAAGGTTGCAAAGAGCGAAGCCGATGCCGTACACATGGGATCCTTGGAGATGTCGAACGAGCGCACCATCAACAAGATGCTGGTCAATCAGGTGTTGCCGACCTGTCAGTTGCAGATGGGTATGACCGAACTGGCTACAGGAAGCGTGTGGAATACGATGCCGGCACATGTCCACAGCCGTCGTATGGAGGCGTATTTCTATTTCGAGGTGCCTGAGGACCAGGCTGTCTGCCATCTGATGGGTGAACCGCAGGAGACGCGTCATATCTGGATGAAAGGCAACCAGGCTGTGCTGTCACCAGAATGGAGCATTCATTCTGCTGCCGCTACTCATAACTATACCTTTATCTGGGGTATGGGCGGTGAGAATTTAGATTATGGCGATCAGGATTTCTTCGCGATTACGGATTTGAAATAAAACATTATTATAAACCCATTTAAAAATTTTTACTATGACAAGTTTAAAAGATTTCTCTTTGGAAGGTAAGAATGCGTGGATTACGGGCGCATCTTATGGTATTGGTTTCAACATTGCAAAGGCTTTCGTTGCAGCAGGTGTAAAGAACATCATCTTCAACGATATCAACGAGGCTGCTTTGGAGCGTGGCTTGGCCAACTACAAGGAAGCTGGTATTGAGAACGTACATGGTTATGTTTGTGACGTAACTGATGAAGAAGGTGTAAAGGCTCTCGTAGCGAAGATCCATGCTGAGGTAGGTCAGATTGACATCCTCGTCAACAATGCAGGTATCATCAAGCGTATTCCGATGCACGAGATGAAGCGTGCTGAGTTCCAGCAGGTCATCGACGTAGACCTCGTGGCTCCGTTCATCGTTGCTTCTGCCGTTCTGCCCGAAATGATGGAGCGCAAGGAAGGTAAGATTATCAATATCTGCTCAATGATGTCTGAGCTGGGTCGTGAGACCGTTTCTGCATACGCAGCAGCAAAGGGTGGTCTGAAGATGCTCACCCGCAACATCTGCTCTGAGTATGGTGAGTATAATATCCAGTGTAATGGTATTGGCCCGGGTTACATCGCTACACCACAGACAGCTCCTCTTCGTGAGCGTCAGCCAGATGGTAGTCGTCATCCGTTCGATAGCTTCATCTGCGCAAAGACTCCGGCTGGTCGCTGGCTCGATCCTTCTGAGCTGGGCGGTCCTGCAGTATTCCTGGCTTCTAAGGCTTCAGATGCTGTCAACGGCCATGTACTCTATGTTGATGGCGGTATCCTTGCCTATATTGGCAAACAGCCGAAATAATAATTTCCTTTTAATAAAGACCTGCAAGCAATTGTTTGCAGGTCTTTTTAATTGTTCCTTGTTCAACTCGATGTGTTACTGTCCGGACAAGGTAAATCGCTGATTTTCCAGCGATATTTTTGTCTGTCGGATAAAAATGTGTACTTTTGCACTCGAATTGTGCCCCTATATATAAATAAGGTGGCGACAAAAAAGAATATTTTATGAACGAAAAAGTTTTTGCGACATTAAAATCTGCTGAGACAGAAGACTGGTTCGACATGCACATCATGCGCCCCCTGAGTTATCTGTGGGTACGCCTGTTTGACCGCCTGAACGTGCATCCCAATACCGTTACCGTCCTGTCGATGATTATCGGTGGCGGCAGCTGTATCTTCTTTGCTCACGGCAGTTTCTATTACGAGGGAACAACAGGTCTGATTTACAACATCATCGCCATCCTGTTGCTGATGTGGGCAGCATTGTTTGACTGTGTGGACGGTCAGCTGGCCCGTCTGACAGGAAAGAAGAGCCGTTTGGGACGAATCCTTGACGGTGTAGCAGGATTCATGTGGTATATCCCCATTTATTTCGGGTTGACCTATCGTTTCTACAACCATCACAGCATCGAGTTTGGTTTGTTAGGCATCAGCGACACCCCCACAAATATCTATATCGCCACCGCAGTGGTGATGTGTCTGGGCTTTGCTTCCGGACTTTACGGACTGGCCAGCCAGCAGCGCCTTGCCGACTATTACATCCAGATTCATCTTTTCTCGCTGAAGGGTGCAAAAGGTAGCGAGTTGGATACCTATGTGCAGCAGAAAAAGATCTATGAGGAAATGTCGTGGAAGGAGAGTAGGATTTGGAAGTTCTTTCAGAAGACCTATGTGGACTATACCCGTGCACAAGAGGCTGTGACACCAGAGTTCCAGAATCTCCGTGCCGTTCTGAAGGAGAAATACAATGATACCGACCATATTCCGCAGGAGGTGTTCGACGAGGTACACCGCAACTCGCTGCCGCTGATGAAGTACGTGCTGATGCTGATGTTCAACTTCCGCACACTGATTCTCGCCTCAACCTGTCTGTTGGATGTGCCCGTACTCTGTTTCATACTGGAAACCTTCGGATTGACCCTCCTGGCACATTATGTAAACCGTCGTCATGAAGGATTCTGCCGTCGGATAGCAGTTTCCCTAAACGACCAAACGACCAGTCCCCTAAACGACTAATCTCCCAAACGACCAATTATGAAGTGGACGAAGAAAAAGCTCAATAACCTGTTTTTTTTCATAGGTATTGCTGCCGTTGTGGTGATGATGCTGACGTTTGACGTGAGCTTCGTCGAACTGTGGGATCATCTCTGTCATGCCGGCTACTGGCTGGTTCCCATCATTGGCGTATGGGTTATCATCTATGCCATCAATGCGTGGTCGTGGCAGTGGGTCATCAAGGGAAATACCAATGAAGATGAACACGTGAGCTTCTGGCGTATCTATAAGCTGACAATTACAGGCTATGCGCTGAACTATGCCACTCCCGTAGGCGGACTGGGCGGCGAACCCTATCGTATTATGGAACTGTCGAAGGATATCGGCAAGGAGCGTGCCTCCTCATCAGTCATCCTCTATGCCATGATGCATATCTTCGCCCATTTCTGGTTCTGGTTCCTCTCGATATTCATCTATCTGGCACTGGTGATGGTGGGTGACCTGCCACTCGACACAACGGTGACCATCTTGCTGAGCGGCATTGGTGTGCTGTTTGTGTTGGCTTTCATCTTCTTTGCCAGAGGATTCAAACGCGGAATGGCCGTAAGGGCGCTACGCTGGATTGCAAAGATTCCTGGTCTGAAAGGTTGGAGCCGACGGATACAAGACCGCCACTCGGCGCTGTTGCATAAGATAGACCGTCAGATAGCCGAACTCTACAAGCATCATAAATTGGCATTCTACAATTCGCTGATACTGGAGTATTTCTCGCGTGTGGTACAGAGTGCAGAGTTCTTCTTCATGCTCCTGCTCTTCGATATTGACTGTGGTGGCGGATGGTCGGGTCTGACGCTTACCTATCTGCATTCCATCCTCATTTTGTCGTTCACCAGCTTCGTGGCCAATCTCATTGGCTTCCTGCCGATGCAACTTGGTGTGCAAGAGGGCGGTATCGTTGTTTCTACAGCAGCCTTGGGCTTGAAACCTGCTGTAGGAATCTTCGAGAGCATCATCTGTCGTGTCCGTGAGATCATCTGGATTCTGATTGGCATCCTGCTGATGAGAACGGATAAGTACGAGTAAAAAGATCCATCCCCAGCCCTCCCTGAAGGGAGGGGGCAAAGGAGTGAGGAGAGAAGGAAAAGAAAAAAGGCGGCTCTTGCGAGTCGCCTTTATTTGTAATTTCTTTACAAATTACTTGTTTACAGCCTCAGCGAGTTCTGCACCAGCCTTGAACTTAGCAACCTTCTTAGCAGCAATCTTGATCTTCTGCTTTGTTGCTGGGTTGATACCTTCGCGAGCTGGACGCTCTGCGATAGCGAATGTACCGAAACCAATGAGCTGAATCTTATCACCTGCGATAAGAGCACCCTTGATAGCTTCAACTGTTGCGTCCAATGCCTTTTTAGCATCTGCTTTGCTCAGACCTGCGCCCGCTGCAATTTTCTCGATTAATTCTGACTTGTTCATAATTTAAGTTATTAAATGGTTAAAGTGAAACAAAGTTTTCAAATTTCTTGCGCAAATATATAAGTTTGTTTTCATAAACCAAACAAAAAATGGAAAAAAATGACGAAAACAGTGAAAAAAACTTTGAAAAGGGCCTATTTTATGCTATTTAACGGATATTTTTCGTAATTTTGCGCCATAAATTAGAAATTGACACAAACGTATGCGAAATATACCAATCGTCACGAAAAGCTTGCTTATTATCAATGTGGTGGCTTTTCTCATCAGCATGTTTTCAGGTCATGTGGCTCTCTTGGGAGGCAGAGACATGAACGACATCTTTGGTTTGCATTTTTTCCTGGCTCCTGACTTTCAGATCTACCAGCTTATAACTTATATGTTCATGCATGGAGGTTGGGCACATCTGTTCTTCAATATGTTTGCCTTGTGGATGTTCGGCTGCGTAGTGGAAAATGTATGGGGTCCGAAGAAATTCCTTTTTTATTACATTTTTTGTGGAATCGGAGCAGGCTTGTGCCAGGAAATAGCGCAGTATGTGCAGTATGCATACGAACATCTGGACAGTTATGAATATGTGCGGACAGCTGTAGGAAGCATCCCGATGTCAACCTATCTGAACCTTTGGACGACAGTCGGTGCCTCAGGCGCCATCTATGCCATTCTGTTGGCGTTCGGTATGCTCTTCCCTGAGCAGCGCATCTTCATCATTCCCATTCCGTTCCCCATCAAGGCGAAGTGGTTTGTGATGATCTATGTGGCGATAGAACTGTTCTCGGCTATCGGCTCTTCCGGCGACGGCGTGGCTCACGTAGCCCATTTGGGTGGTATGCTGTTTGGCTTCCTGCTCATCAGGTACTGGAAAAAGCACCCTTATCGCAGCACGGTTAATTTCAGTGATTTCCGCATCTTCCATACAACGACCTCGACGCAGCCTCCGCATCACGAGAGCGATTGGGACTATAATAAGCGCAAACAGACAGAGCAGGCGGAAATCGACCGCATCCTCGACAAGATTCGTAAGAGCGGTTACGACAGTCTGTCGAAATCGGAGAAACAGAAACTCTTTGATAGCAGCAAGAAATAGATGAAACGCTTCAAGACCATTACCCTTCGAGTGATTGCTGGTGCCAATGTGGCAACGGTGCTGATCATGCTTCTCTTGGGCTATTCCGGCTGCTTCAACCCTGTAGAGCACCCTATTCTGGCTTGTTCAACGCTGTTGTTCCCCATCTTTCTGGTGTTCAATCTGCTGTTTCTTGTCTTTTGGCTCTTCTTCTGCTGGCGTGGAGCCATCATCCCCTTTGTGGGATACTTGATTTGCTATTTCCCCATACGCACGTACATACCGTTTAATATTGCCTCAGAACCGCCGGAAGGAGCCATCAAGGTGGTGTCGTACAATGTGGCAGGATACGGGTATGGTACGACTGGATTACCGAAAGACGAACCCAGCGAGGTTGTCAGTTGGCTGATCAACTGCGATGCCGACATTATCTGTATTCAGGAAGGCGGATTTTCTTCTCAGGATGCCCGTATCAATGACGTACTGAAAAAGAAGTATGAATACTCCAAAGAGGAAGCAAAGGATAAGAGTACTGTGTTGACGCTTTTTAGCCGATTTCCGATTCTAAAGTCCGAATTCATCGAATATGAGTCAAAGGGTAATTCCAGTATTGCATACGAAATTGACTATCACGGCAAGGAGGTTGTCGTCATCAACAACCACCTGGAAAGCAACGGGTTGAGTCAGGAGGTGAAGCAGAATTTCAAGCAGATGGTGAAAGGCGATCTGACGGCTGAAGAAGCCAAAGGCGAGTCACGCGAACTGTTCGGTCGTTTGCGTGATGCTGTCCAGCGGCGTGCTCCACAGGCTGAGGCCGTAGCAGCATATATCGCCCAACGCCGTGATGAAGGGAAAAGTGTCATCGTCTGCGGCGATTTCAATGACAATCCTATTTCCTATACTCATCGCACCATTGCCAAAGACCTCACCGACTGTTATGTATCCACAGGAAAAGGTCCCGGATGGAGTTATGCACGAGGAGGGATGCGGGTACGCATCGACAACATTCTCTGCTCCGACGAATGGGAGCCTTATGGTGCAAAAGTTGACACCAAGGTGACCGTTTCTGACCACTATCCGGTCTATTGTTGGCTGAAAATGAAGTAAAAACCTAAAATAAATAGGTATAAATTTTTCGAAATACAGAAAAATCACTATCTTTGCACGCTAATTTGCTTTTTAGCATCTGGCTTCGTGCCAAAAGTGAGACGAAAGAATTCACAATCAAACAATAAATTAACAAAATGCAAAACAAAGGATTAGTAATTTTTGTTGCCGTCCTCCTGACGTTGGCAAGTATCTTCTATCTGTCCTTCTCAGTGGCTACCAGCTACTATGACGGAAAGATTGCGGAGATTGAGAAGACCGACCCCATTGCTGCAGAGAACTACAAGGACTCTGTCAAGTATCTGGGCATCTACTCATACCAGAAGTGCTTGGAGACACAGATTGGTCTCGGACTTGACCTGAAGGGCGGTATGAACGTCATTCTTGAAATCTCTGTACCCGATGTCATCGAGGTATTGGCAGACCACAAGACTGACCCGGCTTTCGTGAAATCTATGCAGGAAGCCCGCAAGCAGGAAGAGGATAGTCAGAAAGACTTTATCACACTCTTCATCGATGCTTACAAGAAGAATTCAAATGGTGGCCGTCTGGCAACAATCTTTGCCACACAGCAGTTGAAGAACAAGGTGAACACACAGAGCACCGACGACGAGGTTGAGAAGGCTCTCCGCGAGGAGGTACAGGCCGCTATCGACAACTCGTTCAACGTGGTCCGTAACCGTATCGACAAGTTTGGCGTTGTTCAGCCGAACATCCAGAAACTGGAAGGTCAGGACGGTCGTATCATGGTTGAGATGCCTGGTATCCGTGAGCCGGAGCGTATGCGTAAGCTCCTGCAGGGTAGTGCAAACCTGGAGTTCTGGGTAACCTATAACAATACGGAAATCAATCCGTATCTCCAGCAGCTCAATGCCCGTCTGGCCAGTGGTGACACGAAAGTTGACACCACCAAGACCGACAGCACCGCTGCGAAGGCAGAGGTAGCTGATGCCAAGAAGAAGACTCCAGAGACTAAGTTCCAGTTGAAGAACGACAGCAAGGAGCAGGCAAGTGCTGCTGCCGCCAAGAAGACCGAGGCTGCCCAGCTGGCACAGGCTAAGAAAGAGAACCCGTTGCTCTCTATGTTGCAGATTATCCCGAACGATGCATTGGCACTCGTGGGTTATGCACATGTTCGTGATACAGCGGAAATCAACAAGATTCTCCATTCTGAGCTGGCTCAGCGCATCCTTCCTACAGACCTGAAACTGTTGTGGAGTGCGAAGCCGATGAACGAGGAGAACAAGAACATCTACGAGCTTTATGCCCTGAAGGTGACCACTTCTGATGGTCGTGCGCCACTGGAAGGTGATGTCATCACCGATGCCAAGGACACCTACGACCAGTTTGGTAAGCCTGAGGTATCCATGACGATGAACTCTGATGGTGCCCGCGAGTGGGCAGCGCTGACAAAGGCCAACGTAGGTAAGGCAGTAGCCATCGTCCTCGACGGTGTTGTTTACTCTGCTCCACGTGTCAACCAGGAAATCAGCGGCGGTCAGTCTTCTATCAGTGGTAACTTCACCATTGAGGATACCAAGGACTTGGCTAACACCTTGAAATCCGGACGTATGCCGGCACCTGCACGTATCGTACAGGAAGAGGTCGTAGGTCCTACCCTCGGTGCACAGTCTATCAAGCAGGGTCTTTGGTCATTCGTCATCGCCTTCGTCATCCTGATGGTTTACATGCTTGTCATGTACGACTTCATCCCAGGTATGATGGCCAACATCGCGCTGTTATTCAACCTCTTCTTTACGTTGGGCATCCTCGCATCCTTCCAGTCGGCACTGACGATGCCTGGTATCGCCGGTATCGTGCTGACGCTCGGTACTGCGGTCGATGCGAACGTGCTTATCTATGAGCGTATCAAGGAAGAGATGCGTAGTGGCAAGAATATCAAACAGGCACTGCAGGCAGGTTACAGCAATGCATTCTCTGCAATCTTCGACTCTAACTTGACCTCCTTGATCACAGGTGTCATCCTGTTGGTAACAGGTACAGGTCCTATCCGCGGTTTCGCAACCACTTGGATCATCGGTATCTGCTGCTCATTCTTCACCGCAGTGTTCCTGACCCGTCTGGTTTACGAGAATCAGTTCAAGCACGACCGTTGGCTCGGACAAACCTTCTGCACAAAGATTTCCAAGAACCTCATGCAGAACATGGATGTGAAGTTCATGAGTCTCTTCAAATACTCATTCACTATCGCAGCTATCGCAGCCATCGTCTTCTGTGTCAGCTTCTTCGCTCGCGGCCTCAGCCAGAGCATCGACTTCACAGGTGGACGTAACTATGTGGTAACCCTCGACAAGGCTACCCATGTAGAGGATGTCCGTAAGGTGCTCGATGGTGCCTTCGTCAACTCGAAGGGCGAGAATGCCGGACAGCCAGCTAACACGACCGTGATAGCATTGGGTACTGATGGTAAGACCATCCGTGTATCTACCAACTGGAATATCGAGTCTAACGATCCTACTGAGGACGATAAGGCCGAGACCATCCTTTACGATGCACTGAAGAAGGCAAACCTCGTTGCACAGGCCAATGTAGAAGCATTCAAGAATCCGGATGTTCGCGAAGGTGGTTCCATCATCAGTTCACAGAAGGTAGGTCCGTCAGTGGCTAAGGATATCACCTACGGCGCTATCGTCAGCGTGCTCCTCGCTTTGGTATTCATCTTCCTCTATATCCTCCTGCGCTTCCGCAACGTCGGCTTCTCTGTCGGCTCTATCGTAGCGTTGGCAGTCGATACACTGGTTGTATTGGGTATCTACTCACTCTGCTGGGGCTGGGCACCGTTCTCACTGGAAATCGACCAGACCTTCATCGGTGCTATCCTGACTGTGATCGGTTACTCCATTAATGATAAGGTGGTGGTATTCGACCGTATCCGTGAGAACCTCAAGCTGCATCCGAAGCAGGACAAGCAGACCGTGTTCAACAACTCTATCAATCAGACGTTGGCACGTACCATCAACACCTCACTCTCTACGTTGATCGTACTCTTGTGTATCTTCTTCCTCGGAGGTGAGAGCATCCGCAGCTTCTCGTTCGCGATGATCCTCGGTGTTGTCTTCGGTACCCTCTCTTCAATCTTTATCGCATCACCTGTTGCATACCTCGTTATGGGTCGTAAGATTGAAAACCGTCTGGTACAGAAAGAAGAAGAGAAATAATTCTCGACCATAAACAAAAAGAGGGAATTCCTTGATGGAGTTCCCTCTTTTTTCATGTACGCTCGGTATGAGCGTTTAAAGATGTCAGTCACCAGTCCCTGTGAGTATTGTTTGAAATATGATTAGGAGAACCGTTTTTCGTTTTTCGCCCCTGCCATTTGCAATAAAGAAGCGTGTACAGGCTAAAATGATAATTTTTCCACTTTTTTTTGTTAATCATTGCGCCGATGAAATTTGAGACAAGTGTACTTTTGCAGCGTGATTTAAAAATAATCCTAAACAACAATGAAAACGAAAAGAAGTCTATTTGCTCAAGTTTTAAGGATGCAGATGATGGCATCCATGTTATTTATCAGCGTGATGTCTGCCCAGGCTCTCACGTTCGTCAAGCAGCAGGGATGGCTGGAAACAGCGTATGCTGAATGGCAGCCCGTTAGCGAGGCTGCAGCCTATCATGTATATTATAGTGGTGAGGGTATCACTAACCAGCAGGTTGATGACTGCCTGGTACGCTTGTATGCTGACTATCTGCGTGTGGATGTGCCCGGATTGAAGGCGGGAAAATACACCTTGACGGTTGTTGCCGTTGATGAACACGAACAGGAGATTGATCGTGCTACGACAGAAACATTGACAGTGAAGGCACATAACCGTGAGGGGTTTGCCTTTACGGATGAATATGTGCCTGGAGGCTATGAACTCGATGGAACCATTAAAAATGGAGCTAAAATACTATATGTTTCCGCTCAGAACGTCAACACCGTCACCTGTAACATTAACGATGGAAAGAGTGAGGTAGAACAGACGGGTCTTGCCAATATTCTTCAGGCTTATGGAAAAGGTAAGGATAAGGCGCCACTCATCATTCGTGTCATCGGTACGATCCGAAAAGAGCAGATTGATGGTTTGAAGGATGGTATTTACATCAATTTCGAAGGCAAGAACAATACCGACTGTATGTGTGAACATGTGACTTTCGAGGGTGTTGGCAACGATGCCACCCTTTACGGCTACGGTATCAACCTCAAGCGCACCAAGGGCATAGAGATTCGGAACATCGGCATCATGCTGTGTGGTGACGATGCGATCAGCATGGACACCGACAACTTCCATAACTGGGTTCACAACTGCGATTTCTTCTACGGTTCTCCAGGCAAGGATGCCGACCAGGTGAAGGGTGACGGCTGTATAGACATGAAGTATCGTTCTACGCTGACGACCATTTCCTACAACCACTTTTTTGACAACGGTAAGGTAATGGGCTGCGGCGGTGCCACCAAGGAGGAGACGAACCTGCTGATTACCTTCCATCATAACTGGTTTGACCACTGTGATTCGCGTACACCTCGTCTGAACCATACGACGGCTCATATCTATAACAACTACTATGATGGTATGTCTGTTTATGGCATCGGTGTGACGGAGGTTTCAAATGCTTTCATCGAGTGCAACCACTTCCGTAATGTGCAGCGTCCGATGATGATTGCGGGACAGGGCACCGACCGCATCTACGCCAGCGAACCCGACAAGGGGACCTTCTCTGGTCAGCCTGGTGGTATGAGCAAGGCTTATCATAATAAGGTGGAGACGACGACCGTCGAGCTGCGCCTGCAATATCAGGACACCGATGCTCAGCAGTTTGATGCCTGGTTGGTGACCACTCGTGACGAGAAGGTACCTGAAACGGTGCATGCCTACAAAGGTGGACATGTATATGACAATTTCGATACGGCGGAAGGGATGTACAGTTCAACACCCGACGACCCAGAGCTGGTGGCCGGTATTTTGAACGAATGGGCTGGCCGTACCAATGGCGGCGACTTCCACTGGACTTTCGACAACAGCGTTGATGACCGGAGTCATGATGTCAACACCGAGCTGAAGGCAGCTATCACCTCTTATAAGTCATCACTGGTGAAGATTCAGGGTATGCAAGAAAGTGAACAAGGCGGTGAAGAAGGTGGCGAAGGCGGTGATGATCCAACGCCTACACCCACAGAGGTGACGAAGGGCGGCAGCATCGTTGAGCTGATGAATGATCCTCAATCAGGGTTTACGATTGTCGGAAGTACCAGCAACAGCAAGGGAACGGTGACGGTAGGCGAAACAACCTATAATACCTGTCTGAAGATGGGTTCCTCGTCAAGTGTTAGCTTCACAATCTCCGAACCGATGCTGATGACCCTCTACTTCGCCAATTCAGAAAACAAACGCATCAGCGTGACGAATATCGGGGAGCTGACCATCCCGTCAACCAATATTGTTTCTGCCAAGCTGACCTCTGCAGGTACCTATACGATTACGCGTACCTCCGGTGAGTCATACCTCTTCTATATAGCGTTGTCATCAGATACAACGACTGGCATTTCTAACGTTGACATTAACATCCAACACCCATCACCCAACACCCAGTATTCGTGGTATAACCTTGCTGGTCAGCGTGTGGGCAAAGGATATAAAGGTATAGTCATTGTAAATGGGAAAAAGATGCTGATGAAGTAGATTCTGGAATAGGTTAAAAACGTTTGGTAAGGCTGTTGGCATACTGTTTGGGCGTCATACCCATCTCTGCCTTGAAGCATTTGGAGAAATACTTCGGATCTGCGAATCCTACCTTATAGGCGATGTCGGTGATGGATAAAGAGGTGTCTTCCATCAGTTTCAAAGCCTTTTTGATACGCATCTGCTTGATGAAGTCGATGGGCGACAAGCCCGTAATCGACTTCATCTTGTTGTAGAAGGCCGTGCGGCTCATGCCCAGATGACGGGCCATATCTTCTATCACAAAATTGCTATTGCTGATGTTGTCCTCAAAGAACGCGATGGTTTTCTTCATAAACAGCTGTTCATCGCTATTGTGGTCTTTTTGTTCTTTCTTTATATGGATGTCGTGCGAGAATTCGTCGACAGTCATCAGTAGCGTGTACTTACGTTGTAACAGCTGACGCATGCGACTGAGATAGACGATGGCGTAGGCCATACCGAGGAAAAGAGCCACGAGCAGGAATAGGATGATGAGTTTGAACCATACGGTTTCAACAAAGCGGGGAACGACGTGAACAGTAATCTCTCGCATGTTCTCATCCCACTCTCCCTTGCTGTTGGTGGTTTGGACAATCAGCGTGTATTCTCCAGGAGGCAGGTTGCTGTAGTTGACGGTATATTGGTTTTCGTTGGTGTAGTTCCATCCTTCATCATATCCTTCGAGTTTGTAGCGGAACTGCATATCACCCATTTTATCATAGTCGAGAGCCGACAGATATAAGGAGAAACTGCGTTCGTCAGGTGCAATGGTCAGTGATTCGATATCGTTGAGCGGTCGGATGTTCATGTCGTTCTGATACTGAATACCCGTGAAGACGATGCGGTTTTTGACCGTTCGCGAGATGGTTCTGGATGCCGAAAATGCCAGCAGACCGTCAGTTGTTCCCATGATAATCGTGTCGCCGCAGATAATCGGTTTGCCCTCCGACAGGTTGAAGTCACCGATAAAGTTGGTTTTGTTGAAAATGGTGTAGTTGCCTTTTTCAACGGGGAACCGCACAACAGCCTGTGACGATGCCAGCCAGATATTGTTGCCGTCGCTGAGAGCGGTCTTGATTTGGTCGGCGGTAGCAGTAGAGGGGATGATAACATTGCGGAAATGAATGGTGTCGGACAGGATATTGGACGAAAGGATTTCGCTGATGCCGCTGCCGAAGACACAGACAAAGAAGCGATTGCGGCATTTGACAATGCTCATGACATCATTGCCTTTCAGTCCCCATTCTTCATTCCGATAAGCATTCTGATAGAAGACGGGTTTGTCAGGATGACGGACGTCGGCTGTCAGCAAACCGTTGGTGGTACCTATGAGCAGGATGCCAGGTGACGCTTCAACGAGGCAACGTATTTTGACACCGTTAGGAAGGTTCCTTACATGGTGGAAGGACCACTTCCCATCACGGAAAGAAGCACGGGAGAGTCCGTTTTCATAGGAAGCCAGCCAGATGTTGCCGCGGGCATCTTGCATCACATTCCAGATGGTGTCGCTATGAACGGAAAGAGGATTGCGGTCCTGATGCAGAAAATGCTCGGTGCGATAGGTCGTGCGCTGGGCATTCGTCGGGGTGAGCAGATAGACTCCGTCTCCTTTCGTTCCCACCCAGATGCGAAGCTGGTTGTCTTCGGTCAGGCCATAGATGGGTTCCCTACTGAACGGAGTAGGCTGTGAGGTCTGTTGGCCAGACGCAGAGATATAGGTGGGAGGCGTGTTGATGTCTCTCTTCAGATACAGGGCATACGATCCGTCAGCAAACCAGTTTCTGCCCATTTTGTCGCGCATCATCGCGCGTACTTCTGTTTTCGACGGGTTTTTCCAATGGTTGAAGTGGTCGGGGTAGAAAGAGATGCAGTTGGCAGCATGCTTCTGGAATATCCACAGATTGCCTTGATGGTCGATGATGTATTTGCTGATTTCCGCAGGAGAGAAGGCAATAGCCTCGTTATTCCGATAGAAGCGGCAGTCTCTCAATTGCTGTCTGGCTTCATCATAGTAGGAAAGGACTCCCTTTTCGGGTTTTACGATGATGCTGTGGTCAGTGTTTTCGAAGATGAGCTGTGGATTTTTCAGCGGCATACTGTTTGCCAATGGTGTTGCAGGCAGTTCTTTGACGGTTTTTCCGTCAGCGCTGATGAGCCAAACAGTGTGTGTGTTGCTGAATGCCCAAATCCGTTTCTTGGAATCAATATAGAGATAGGTGATTTTCCCGATGGAATGGGTTGTTTTTTGTTTGGTGGCAGTATGATAGATGGTTACACCCTCATCAGTACCCAGAATGAGGCTTGTTGGTGTGGAAGTGGTGTAATGAACCTCATTCCCCTGTTCGATAAGTGAGGAATAATGAAATTTCCGATGTGGGTCGAGAACAGCCATACTGCCGTCGGTGTGTACCAAATAGGTGCTGTTTCCGATGCACTGTACGAAGCGGAAGGGTTTGGTGGTATGTAACTTCAGGGTAGGGCAGACAGCTCCTCGGTCGGTCAACACCCATTCGTTGCCTTTTGTATCCTGAACGATGTCGAGGATTCTTTTGCTGCCTAACAGCGATTTGCTGCCAGCAGCCCAGTAGGTATAGCCTTTCTGGAAGTTGTCATCATGGATGCGCAGACAGGAGTAATCTCTGAAGGTTACCCAGGTAACCCCTTTTTCCAGCGGGGTAAGTACCTTTACTTTCTGGTCCTTGACTATCGGAAGGGTTTGTAGTATGTCCGTAAACTGACAGTCGTTGCGGGTAAAGAGATAAAGGTTGTTATCGGAAGACACGCACCAGAGATTGCCCTTTGCATTCATCTTGATGTTGTAGATGCGGTTGGAGAAGATGGTGCCGCGTGAGTTCAGGATCGGCTTGAAAGTGTTGAACGTATTGCCGTCAAAGCGTACCAGACCATTCCATGTGGCAAACCAGATAAAACCCGTCTGATCTTGTATGGCATTTGAGATGTGAGCTTGTAAAAGTCCGTTATCTGTTGCAAAGTCCATCACACGGCAGAAGGATTCTCCTCTTGCCAAAAGGGAAGAGAACAGCATCAGATAACAAAATATGACTTTCCTAAACATCTTATAATGATAACCGATTAAAGCCCGTCGTACTCACTGATGGCCTTGCGCCATTCATCGGGGAAGGGAATGGCTTGTTGCTGTTTCAGGTCGTAGAGTACCATGATGGAAAGGCAGCGGCTCTTTACTTCCTGCGTATCAGTATCGATAACATCCTGTTCCAGGTGAAAGCTCTTGTTTCCAATCTTTGATACACGTGTGCGGCCTGCGATATGGTCGTTGGCTTTGATCTGCGCCATGAACTCGGATTCAATCTTCACCACCATGATGGCAATCTGTTCCCAGTCAACATGCGGACAGACGCTGGCGAAATAGTCGGTCTTGGTGGTGTCGTAGAACTGGAAATATACGGAGTTGTTTACGTGTCCGAACTTGTCAACATCATTGAATCGTATCTGCAGCGGTATCACATGATGGAACTCTTTTTTGCTTTCTTCAATCATCGTAGTATGGAATTTTGCGTGCAAAGGTAATGAAAACCGAGGGCAGAACAAAATAAACATGTTTATTTTTTATGCCGAGGTGCATCTTACCTTCGAGTCGAAGTCTCAAAATTACAACAATTCTGCTGAAAACAAAGTAAAAATTTACAATAATTTATAATTACAGCCGTTAATACTATGATTTAAAAATAAACCTAACAAAATTTCTGTTATGAAAAAGATTTTATTTTTGATGGCAGCTGTTGCCATGATGGTTTCTTGCGGAAACAAACAGCAGGCAGAAGGCGAAGGCACGAAAGACGCAGCCGAGGGATTCACCTTCTCAGTACAGAACAACATTACTGGTACGACCGGTCCTAACTGCTTCCTCCCAGAGCTGGGTGCACCTATCAGCTTCGAGGTAACGGGTGACGGCGACATCCTGGATGTAGCAGCTACCGTAAAGATCAAGCACAGCGACAAAACTGAAGTGAAGGACGCTCGCGAGACCAGCGAACTGTGGATCAGTGGTCGTGACGAAGACAACAAGGACACCAAGATTACGCTGACTGCTGATGAGGAGAACCAGAAGAAACTCGTAGAGTGGTTCCCCAAAGCTGCTGGCGAAGAGGTTGACATCACCTTCAAGGCTAAGGTTCCCAAGGCTGACCTCGAAAAGCTCAATGCAAAAGAGTGTACCAACACGTTGGTATTCTAATCATAAAAAAAGGTTTGCAATCGCAAACCTTTTTTGTTTTACATTCTCTCCGGCACTTCGATTCCGAGGAGTGCCATACCGTTCTTAATGGTTTTCGCCACGTTCCTGGCTAATACCAGACGGAAGGCTTTCTGCTCTTCTGTGTCAGCATTCAGGATGCTGTAGTCATGGTAGAACTGGTTGAACTGCTTCGTCAACTCATAGCAGTAGTTGGCTATGCCGCTGGGCGAATAGTCTTTTCCTGCCTGCTCGACGGCAGCACCAAACTCATTGAGTTTCTGGATCAAGTCGATTTCCTTTTGGTTCAATTGAGAATTGAGAGTTCCCTCGTTCTCTCTCTCCATCGTTCCCTCGCTCTTACGAAGTATTGAGCGGATGCGGGCATGAGTATATTGGATGAAGGGTCCTGTGTTGCCGTTGAAGTCGATAGATTCTTCCGGATTGAACAGCATGTTCTTGCGGGCATCAACCTTCAGAATGAAGTATTTCAGGGCACCAAGACCTACGATGCGGGCAATCTCCCGTTTTTCTTCTTCCGTCATATCATTAAATTTACCCAGTTCGTCACTGGTCTGACGGGCATTGGCAATCATGGCGGCAATCAGGTCGTCGGCATCCACCACCGTACCTTCACGGCTCTTCATCTTACCGTTGGGCAGTTCCACCATACCATAGGAGAAGTGTACCAGTTCCTTACCCCACTCAAAGCCTAAGCGGTCGAGCAGCAGCGACAGCACCTGGAAGTGGTAGTTCTGTTCGTTGCCCACCACATAGATCATCTTGTCGATAGGGTAGTCCTTGAAGCGCATATCGGCCGTACCGATATCCTGCGTCATATAAACGCTGGTTCCATCGCTGCGCAACAGCAGTTTCTGGTCGAGGCCCTCATCGGTGAGGTCTGCCCACACGCTGTTGTCTTCTTTGCGGAAGAAAAGACCTTTCTCCAGTCCTTCCTCCACCTTTTTCTTTCCTTCGAGATAGGTTTCTGATTCGTAGTAGATCTTATCGAACGCCACACCCAGTGCCTTGTAGGTCTCGTCGAACCCGGCATACACCCAGTCGTTCATCTTCTTCCACAGGGCGCGCACTTCCGGATCGTTCTGTTCCCAGCGTACCAGCATGTCGTGCGCCTCGATGATGAGCGGCGCTTCGTTCTTCGCACGTTCCTCTGCTTTTTCCTCATCCAATCCTTCAGCGATGAATTTCGCTTTGAGTTCCTTCACCTCTTCGCGGTAGTGCTTGTCGAAAGCTACGTAGTAGTCGCCAATGAGGTGGTCGCCTTTCTTGCCGCTGGTTTCGGGCGTTTCTCCGTTGCCCCATTTCAGCCAGGCGAGCATGGATTTACAGATATGAATACCGCGGTCGTTGACGATATTCGTCTTGACAACCTTGTTGCCGTTGGCCTCCATAATCTGTGCCAATGACCAACCCAGCAGGTTGTTGCGCACATGACCTAAGTGCAGCGGCTTATTGGTGTTGGGAGAAGAGTACTCGATCATCACGAGCGGACTGTCGTCTGTTGCTTTCTTCATGCCGAATGTGGGGTCGGCATCGATATCGTTCAACAGCTGCACCCATGCGGCAGTAGCAATCACAAGGTTCAGGAAGCCCTTGACCACATTGAAGTTCTCAATGGCAGGGCAGTTCTTCTGCAGGTATTCGCCAATCTCCTGCGCCGTCTCTTCCGGTTTCTTCTTCGATATCTTCAGGAAGGGGAACACCACCAGTGTGAGATTTCCCTCGAAATCACTTCTTGTCTTCTGCAGAGCTACCATTTTTTCAGACACTTCCTGCCCGTACAATTCCTTGACAGCTGCCATCACGCTGCTCGTAATCTGTGCTTCTATATTCATATTTCTTACCTTAATTTTCAAAAATCGGTGCAAAGGTACGAGTAAGTGAGCGAAATGCAAAAGAAAAACTGATTTTTCTTTTCATTTCCGAACGTGAGTACCTTCGAGGCGCAGCCAATAATTATGCATTATGCTTTATGCATTAAGCATTAATCTTCCCACTCTTCCCAGTCATCATTCCAGGATTCAGCAGGTCTGGCTGCAACACTTTCGTCACTGCCGAAAGAGTCGTCGGTTGCCTGTTCGTACGTGAGGGTGTTGTCGTCAGTGCTGACTTGTGGAAAGCCGTGGCTTGCCTGCAACATCTCATTGCAGGCAGCCACCGCTGTTATATCGGTAAGAGGTGAAATATAAACGTTTGTTCGTTTCATCTTACAACTACCTTCTTTCCCTGATGGATATAGATGCCCTTCGGCATTTGACCATTTGACGGTTTTACGATTTTACGGCCTTGCAGATCGTACCAGGCATCAGACACTTTGTCCGTTTGTTGTCCAATACTATTTATTCCTGTGACACCATCGAACAAAGCACTATGTGCCAGCTGACTGTCGGTAAGTCCGGCGAGGTAAGCACGGAACGAGCCTACCGTTGTGCCGGCATTGTCTAACTTCGCCATCTGTCCCGTCGTACGGAAGGCTGTATAACCTTCATTGCCTGTGACCTGGAATTGTTGGAAATTACCGATGAAATCGACGTTTTCTACGGATTTCTTCAAATCTGCAGTGGTTCTTGCCAACTCCATGTTTGCTTTTTGGGCATCGATGGTCAGCGTCACAGCAGCATTCGTTATATTCCGTATAATATAAGGTTTATAGGCTGTCATTGACGCTACACTCGTAAATTCGATATTGTTGGCAGTCACTGTTGTCAGCTCGTAGGCTTTCAGTCCTGCTGGTAACGTTGTCACATCTCGCGGCAGACAGATGGTTCCATAGCTGTTTGCAGGGACGGTTCTGGTATAGGTGAGGGTGGTGCAGCGTCCGAAGTTTACAGGATAAACGGGGTATCCGTCCTCGAAGACCACCTTGTAGCCCGTTGCTTTCAACGGCAGATGCCATCCACCAGAGTTATAAACGACATTCTGCGTATTGCTAATCTTTGCCAGCTGGTCGGAAGCAGCATTGTCGTCGCCGCCCGATCCATTGAGGATGATGATGACATTGGGATTGTTAGGCGTACTAATCATCATCGGCGTGGTATTGTTCAGTGCAATCGTACTCAAGTCGATGGCCGTTGCATTCTTTGGCAGTGCTGCCACATCGTTGAGGAATTGTGCTTTATTTGCATCGTTGATGCCTGCTCCGAAGGTCGTCACCGTTACCAGACCCTTGGAGTCAGGACTTCCCACGAAGATATTGTCACTTGTTTCTTTGTAGAGATAAACATTTGTGACCAACGCCTCATTGTCTCCTGCCTTGTAGTCGTTGAACGAGAAGAAGAGCCAGTTCAGCGTCGTATTGCTAATGGGCAGGTCAACGGTGTTCCACTGTCCTGCCTGAAGCGGTTTGGCATACACCTTGTTGGTTGGTGCTCCTTCCGTGTGGAAGCTGAAAGCGGGAGCATCGTTGGCAACGAATATGTCTGCATGGATCATATTATAGTCGGAGATATCGAGGTTGTTGAGTGCTCCGAATCCGAATGTTCCAAGCTTTGATACAAAGAGGGCGTTTGCGGTTGCGCCACCGATTGTCGGTACAGGGAAGTGGTCGGTACCATATAGCGAACCTCCGTTATAGTCGAAGTTCATGTTCGGCGACTCCTGTCCTACGAAAAGCGGCAGTTTTCCGCTCATGCTCGGCGCATCCTCCACAGCCGGAATATCGCTGTATCGCAAACCGGTCGGTCCGATACCTCTTACATATACCGTCTTGCTGAGCGTTCCCTGCGTCATCTTAATGGCGTATTGTCCAGCCACCATCGCTGTAAACGTTTGGTCTTCTGTGTTGAGGCTGGCATTTGTTGTTGCCACCAACTCATCATTGCCGTTCACCTCGAAGATTTCAAATGTAGGAGCAGCACCTGCATACGGGGCACCAAACTGGTCGATTCCCGTGGCAGTGTAGGGCACAGCCTGTCCGATGACAGGGTCGCTGTCGAGTTCGAACGACAGACTGGTGAGGCGCAGACCCTCTTCAACGGGCAGTGTCTTCGTTGCTGTCATCCCCTCAACCGTCGCACTGACGTTCACCTTTCCGTAGTTAGCCGGAGTGAACAGACCTGTTTCGGTGATGGTGCCATCGGTTGTTTTCCAAGTCGGCGACACGTTCATCTCCTCCTTGTTATAATTATATCCCTTGATGCTGAGTTGTGAAGGTACGCCTTGCTTCAATACACTCTTGTCGCTCGTAATCTTCACACCCATCAGTTCTGTGTTGGCTGTTGATGCCAGCTTACCATAGACTTCCAACTCATAGAGCGATGTGCCGTAGGCGGTTCCGCGTTTGACACCCACCAAGCGCACATAGCGTCCTGCTTGGTCGTCGAGGTTGATTTCTGTCCATTCATTGGCTTTTCCTGTGCCCGTCTTGCTATAGGTCACAGTACCATTCTCCGTATCACGCAGTTCAATGCGGTATTCCGAAGCATAGCTCGTTTCCCAGAGTACGCGTACCTTATATATATTTGCATTCTCACCCAAATCTACCTGCAGCCACTCATTGTCTTGGTGTGCGCTGCCCCAGCGGGTATTCGTTTTTCCGTCGGTGGCATTCTCTTTCAACGTACCTGCATTCTCATGACTGCTCTCCGTACACGGTTTTCCCAATGCCAGGTTCTTCATCACCAGTTCCTCACGCATATCGGGTTCGCTGGTATCAACAGGATAGACCGTTGTGACGGCAGCATAGTCCAGTTCCTTGCATTTCATCTGACGGGCTGGAACATCCATGCTGATACCGTCAGAGAAACTGACGGTCACGGTGGCATCCGTTGGATTATAGGCTACGTGGTATTTCTGTCCACCTTTATTATAGGCACGTGCCGTAGGATAGTTGGCTGTCACCGTCCAGTCGATGTCACCATAGCTGCGATGCGAGTGAGTCACGAAGTAGGTGATGCCATTTGTCGAGCTGGTCGTCATCGTTGGCCAGCCTTCAGCCCATCCCTCATCGAAGATGGCTGCAGCATCGTCGGGATTGCCCCACTGACGGTAGCTCAGCACAACGTTACCCCAGTCGGAGTCGCGCAGTGTGGCTCCACCGATACCACCTTGTCCGTCCCATCCTGCATGTTCCTTGATGCGCATGAGATACTGATAGTCCCATTCGGCAAAGTCCTTGTCTTCACCCAAATAGTCGAGGGCAGGGGAGATAGGCATCCACTGGATACCCTGCATGAATACGGGGTCTCCTCCAAACCAGGTCCACCAACCGATACCGTGACTGGTCAGGTTCGAACTCCAAGGTTGGATGTAGTCCACTACTCCGTCTTTCTTGTGTGTGAACTTTGCATAGTCGATGTTGAAGTCGTCTTTGTCGGTAGCGTTACCCGTATGGAAGTTCGCGTCGATAGCCGTTCCGTGACGGTCGAACCAGTATTCTGCTGTCGCACGACTTTCGCTTACCCATCCGAAGATGCCGGCATCGCGCAGCTCGTTGTCGCCCAAAGCGACGCCCAGCAGATACATACCGCCCCATCCCTGCATCGATTCCGAGGTAGATTCCTGACCGTTTCCGGCTCCGTCGCCCATACCGCCGGCATAGCAGTGTCCGGCCCACGGGTCCATCATACGGAGGAAGCAAGCCCAGTCATCGCGTTTATAGTTGTTGTAGTCGCGAACGATGAGTTTCACCATTTCCCCATAGTTCTGTTTGAAGTCGTCGTCCACCAGACAGAGCATCGCTGCTGCCAGCGTGAAGTATCCATAGTGGAAGTGGTGGTCGTTATAGGTATCGCTGTCGTAGCTGGTGTTATAGCCGATGAGACCGTGATATCTAGAATCGTAGGCGAAGAAGAAATTGTCCTCACCAGGCGTGTATGTCAGCCAGTTGACCAATGCCTCCTTCAGTCTGTTGTGGCAGGTGTTGAACAGCTCCTCGTTATTCATTTCGCGGGCAAACGCCATATTCAGTGCCATTTGCGTCAGACCCTTACCTCCCCAGTAGGTATCACTGCCGAACTCACCTTTCTGTGCGTAGTTCGCCAGCATCGTCAGCATCTTTTCAGAGTCAAAGGCATTGGCCACACTACCGAGTCCTGTATGTCCGGTGTTGGCATCTGTGCCTTCGAAATCATGAGGCACAGGGTACCACGGCAGGATGCCTGTAAACTTATAGCTGATATCCATCTGGTTGCCTGCTACCAGTTTCAGTTTGCCTCGCGGAGTCTGGTACACATTACTGCCAAAGAATGACAGGTTGGTAATCGTTCCGTTTGCCTTATCGTTCGTGTTCTTACGATAGTGGTGGGGGATGACGCCTTGCAGCACATCCGTTGCGGCAGCACCTGTGCGCAGGTCTTCTGCCGTCACCTTCCAACTGGTTGTCAGCGTACCGCTGCCGTTATAGTTCCACGATACCTTTGTATCCGTAGGCTTGTTGTAGGCGTATGTGGCGAATGTGGTCAGGTCGCTGTTCTGCTTCAGCAGTGCCACTACCACGAATTGTTTCGCTCCGTTGTAGCTCACCTTTGCCTCACCATCAGCGAAGGTCACGCTGGTGCCAGCAGGCAGATAGACACCATAGAGGTCAGCGGTTTCCGCATTGCTGATTTTTACGATGAAGCGTGATACCGTTTGTGTGCCAGTCAGAGCGGTGCCATTCTCGTCCGTAAAACTGACGAGCACGGAACTCTTCAGCTTGTTGTCGGCTCCGTCGTTGCCTGTTTTCACAGCGGTAATGATAGGGTTAATGTTTGTCAGCTCCGTCCAGGTAAATGGTACGCCGTGAGCCAGCGTCGTTGTCATCTTTTGGGTGTCCGATGTCTCAGAGAAAGTCACCGTCCAGTCGCTCCATTTCTCCGCCAGCGGTTGTGTAGCATTAAAGTCTTCTCCACATTTAATCATGAGTTTCGACTGTGCCTTCATCTCTGTGCCGTTATCTACCCAGTATTTCGGATAGTGGATGTCGAGACCGTATTTCATACCCTGCACATACTGCGGATACGACCACAGATGACCTGTTACCTCCTTGCCGGAGCGTCCACGGTCACCATTGATCATATCGGTCCACCAGTCGTTAGTAGGGATGGGTACACCAGCCTCTTCCACGATATACAGGTTTCGATACTGCATATACATACTCTGGTCACCACCATGTTCATCCGTTTTCGATTTTGCTAATGGTGCATACGCTGCATAGCTGCCTTTTCCTACTTGTACAGGCTCTTGAGCCAACAGCCCTATGGCAGGCATCGCCATAAGAATAGTTAATAATATTTTTTTCATCAGTTAGTTGGTAAGATTTATACTCGTTTGATGTTGCAAAGTTACTGCTGACAGGCTATATTTCAAAAATTTAAACTACACAAAAACCTCACTTTACATCCCTGAAAACCCCTTTCTGCCTTTGTTTTTCCACCAAATGACACCTCACTTGCAGAATACGATTCCCTTAATGGACAAAACCTCAAAGAAAATGCCGCGCCCCCATAAACAGGAACGCGGCATGAACACTAATATTAACCTAAAACAATTATTATTCTTCTTCAGAAATTTCTTCGAAGATAAATGATTCGCGAGCGTCAGCAAAACCACCATTAGTTTCGCCATTCGGCGACTTGGATGTTGTATCAGGGTCACTACCACCAGCCAACATACGCTCAGCATGGATCTTTACCACATTAACTTCGGGCATTATATATTCTTTTTTCATATTCATCTAATTTAAAAAATTTATTTCAAAACGACTTTTTTACCATTGATGATATAGATACCCTTTGTCGGGTTCTGTACACGCTGGCCAGCGAGGTTGTATATAATACCATCCTCAACACTTATCTCACCATTCGCATTGATGGAGCCAATCTTTGTGGTCTCGCCATCAAGGAATATTGCGCGAGCATTAGTAGAAGATAGACCTGTGAAATAAACACGGAAAGCACCAATTTTTGAACCAGTATTGAAACGTTTCAAATCATTGTTTTGAAGCGCAAATTGATCGCCATTAGCTTCTATAAGACGAGCCGTTCCATATTGCATAATAGTAGTTCCGTTAATAGCAGCGCCACCACCACCATTGGCTGTAAGGTTCAAATCAATCTTGTCATTGTTGCTCGTTATTACAACGTCATCGTTTGTGTTGTTGTGAAGTATAACAGGGACGTTTGCACCTAAATTTTGACTTTCTTGCTTAGTGAAGGTCACAGAAGTAGTAGTGGCATCTGTAGCCTTATAAACCGTTACCCCAGCAGGAATAGCAACAGAAGCAGGAGAATTGTAGCTTACCCATTTGCCTGCAGCAACTGTGCGTGTATAGGTTACGCCGTCCTGTTGAGCATCAATCACAAAGTCGTATGCAGGTTGAGAGTTATTGTCGTCGATAAGTGCTATTACATATCCTGTGGCAGCACGACGATATGTACCATCATATACAATAACGTTCTTTGTTTCTCCAAGATTTGCAATTTTGTCAGATGTGCGATTTGTTCCATTAACAACAACTATTGCATTCCTGTTGGTTGGATTGATTGTCACACTTTCCGAAAGTGTGGCACCCGTCAAATCAAGAATTGCAGAAGACCCTGCATTAGTAACTATTGTAGAAACATCTGCAGCGGTAACTGGACCCGTGACACTTGCCGTATTCCCCGAAACAATTACGTTAAGAGATTCTACACCACTTTCTTCCCATGTCAAATCATTATTATTTACCACGCCAAAGTTCGCTTCACCGCCAGTTACGAAATTCACATAGAAATTATTATATAATACAGGTTTTGTTGTGGAAGTAGCACAAATGGTTAGAGTCTTGTTATCACTACTTTTTGTATAATTATCCTGCATGTTGGCATTACCACTATTCAATGTCCAATAACAAGGTCCAAGTGAACTCATTTCATCAGTAGATGAAACTATTAATTCCCAGTTGTTTGTTACACGATCAAGATAATGCTTACCCTGCAAAAGGATGGTGTGACCACCTGCAGTCAACTCCAATCCTGTGGGAGCAGCGGACGTTGTGAAAGCAGGTACGTTCATTGATGTTGATGATTTTCCTGAAGGGTCTGTTGCAAATACAGTGAAAGCACCCACAGCGTAATTAGTCTCAGGAGTCAATCCTGTGATAGTAATTGTAACATCTACATTTTGTACAGCAGATCCAGTTCCAACAGTTTCTTCACTGCTATTTTTTACCGTATATGTTAGTGTACCACTAGTATTGTCATCAGTTGCCTTTACGGTAAGTGTGGCAGTATTATGTGTGGTAGATGTTACTGTGATACTTGACATTACAGGATTTTCATTATCTATAAATGGAGCCACTTTAGAATAATAAACATTGTACACGAGCATGTCCTCGTCTATCGCTTTTGTAGTAGCATCATCTAAATGTATAACAACTGCCTCTTTGGGTTTTAAAGTTGGAGCGATTGTTGTATTAACTTCGATTGCGACATGATTCCATCCTGGTACGAGGCTAAAAGGAAGGTTTGATGCCAAACTTGAACTTTCAATCTCTATTGTACCCGTATGATTGTCAAGAGAATATATATCCAAATATAATGCCTTAATTTCAGAAGCATCAGTTCCTAAATTAGCATCCTTTAAACCGAATGTACCAAAACCATGTATTCGCCATGATGACTTTGAACCAACGTTCATTTTGTTCCATCCTTTACTATTAGGAGTCTTCCAAGCCCCCGATAACTCACCAGCATCTTTATCTAACTCGCCACTGTATATAACAAAAGAATTGTCTACATCGATTGCAGGAATAATTTCTTCATCTGGTTGATTTCTTACCAAACCATATTTTTTACTTGCTGTCTGTGAAGGGTTTTCCGTTGAAGTAACAGTTAGAGTATAATATCCATCTTGAGAAATGTCTGCAAAATCAAAGCCATCACCAACACGAGAAAAGCCAGCACATCCTGGCATAGACCATGTTGTCGCACCCTCATAAGTTGCACCCATCTGATCAGTTACATTTACTGGAACATGTATATGAGTTTCGTATATATATCTATTTGAGGTAAGACCAGTCAAAACCTGTTCATATGCCTCAAACACTTCAAACTCTGACATAATACATCCCCAACCATTATAAGTGTTTTGATCAGGAACAAAAGAAATGTATCGACCAGAAACTGTTCCGGCTAAGGAATGACTTTTTGTGGATGCACCACCATCTGGCGCTGTCGTTTGATCAAAGACTTCTGTACCATAATTACCTACTGTTGGAACTTCGTTACTAATATATAATTTGTAAGAAGTTGGGCGACAGTTTGTCCATGTGATGTCTACTGTTTTTGGAGTTTTTGTTTCTCCAAAATCAATATAAAACCAATCTACTACATTATTACTGCCAGATTTTGAAAGTTTAAGATTCACATTTGAATCTTCTGAATTCGATTTTACTCCATTTGTAATAAGTAAAAGTTGAGCTTCAGAATACCCATTTCCTGTATTTGTGTTGTCAACAACAGCACTCTTACCAGAAACAATATTCACTTGCGCCCACGCTCCCGTCCAGAAGAATAGGGCAAATAAGAGTAATGTAAGTTTTTTCATTTTGTTAATTTACTTTTTAGTTATTATTTGATTTCCACTTGTTTTCAGTTGGTTTTCAGTTCTGCTTCAACATTTCGGCTGCAAAGGTAGTATATACCTATTATATACGAATTATATATAGATACGCAAAAAACTCACTTTTTTATTTAAGACAATTCCTCTTGTCCCGTAAAACAAGGCATATCAGGCAATCAAAACAAAAGGTATCACCCCTATCAGGAGCAATACCTTTTTATATATACAATTGACTGTAAGGAGCAATGTATTATCAGTATTCATCGTCCCAGTCAACACTAAAGCCTCTGGCATTTCCCCATATGATTTCATCTTCATCAGGTGTGCCTTCTCCATCACCTCCATTTTCAAGGCTTTGTCCCGATTTGTTATTATCGGAAAAAGCAAGGAGGGGTTCTGCATATTGAATCTTAGTAACAGTTGTCTGTGGATTGATATATTTTTTCTTCATCTTGCTATCCTCCTTTTTTTTATTTAACAACAATCTTTCGTCCACCCATGATATAGATACCCTTTGACAATCCGTTGGTTGAGGTAGCACCCTTACGTACCAACTGACCGTTTATCGTATAGATGTCCTGTGGAGCAGTTGTGATTTCACCTGTAGCGGTATCGATAGTTCCAATTTCATTGGTGATACCTTCTCCTGCATTGAAGTCCATGATGTTCATGAGAGCAGATCTTGCGTTGCTGCTATTTGCTTGGAACCATCCGCGGAAGGCTTTAAGACCGTATCGCTTACCAGTCTCACATTTGACGAATGTTGTCACGCCATTGTTGGTCTGGATAATATAGTCGCCATCTTTAATGTAGGTCATATCTTCTTTAGAAGAATTTAGCAACACTTTGTATGTACCAGTAAACTTGAAGTCATCTGCCAAGTTTGCAAGTTGGCCAACAGAGCTGTAGTCATCACTTGCCAGACTAACGGTGTTGATGGTCATTGCGTTGGGCTGAATAAGTGCTTTGGTACTGTGATTGTAGTTGATGTCAACATCAGTGAATGTAATTTCTGATGTGACAGGATTCTTGAGCTTAACCATCACAGGTTCGAAGTCAGCCAAAGCATCTTCGTCATCCATCTTCATGAACATAAATGTCTCACCCTTTCTTCCGCGATATGTTGAGATATGATCAAAGTTGGCGTCCTCGAATGCTGCCTTAAACTTAGCCACACCATTGATATCCTTGCCTGTTGCAGGAGAACCGAATGGCAGAGCCAGTGTGTTCCAACCTGCGGTGAAGGAACGTGTCAGCTTAAAGTCGCCACCGAATTGGGGCGCAACATTGTATTCTGTGCCAGAATCATTGACAGTTCTCGTCATCGCATTCATGAAGTGGGCATTGGCACGATAGGTTTTGTAGCCGCTTGCATCATTGGCTGTCTTCAGTGCCTCTGGGAAGATGATTTCCACCTTCTCGCTTGGCGTATTCAAGAAGATGTATGCATCACGTGTCTCCTGAACATCTTGACCCTGCTCATTCTTGACGGTTACCTCGTAGGTCAGCTCCTCATGATCCATTGTTGGAGCCACAGGATTCTGTACGGTTACCGTCTGGAGCGATGCACAGTTGGCAAAGACTTTGTCACCCATCGAGGTGAGGGCAGCCGGCAGTGTTACGGTCGTGATGTTAGAACAGTCGTTGAATGCTTCGTCGTCGATACGTACAACGCTGTTATCGCACTGGTTGAAGTCAACAGTTGTAAGACCGATACATCCATTGAATGCACGATAGGGCAGGGTGTAGTCACAGAGTGAAGGCTCGTTGCTCAGCACTTTACCGTTGCCGGCAGCTTTGTTATCCTGGTCGTTGCCGTCACAGAAATGTTTGATGAGGGTATTGAAACTTGTGTTGGTCATCTGTTCGCAATTGGCAAAGGCTGCACTACCAATAAGTTTTGTATTGTACAAACGTTTGAAGTTCTCATCCTTGAG
>CADBAP010000012.1 GCA_902792685.1 uncultured Prevotellaceae bacterium | reverse complement strand
GCAGGCAGGGTGATTTCGAAGTCCTGCTTCATGAACGACCCTTTCAGCTGCAGCTCGTCGTCGTGGGTGATGATTTTGTGCACCCGATATTCTGAGGTATATAGTTTGCTGGTTTTCTGAATCTGCGTCACCAGCTGCGGAATCGTGTCGATGGTCATTTCTGCCTGCTGGTCGCCCTGACTTTTCGAGCAGGCAATCAGCAGTATCGATGATAAAATGCAAATAAACAACCCTTTTCTCATACCTATTCGTTGGAAATACAGCGCAAAATTACTATTTTTTTTCGTTTTTGCGTGTAGTTTCATAAAAAAGTTGTACTTTTGCTGACTGAAAAAACTAAAAACCAATGAAACGAATCCTGTCTTTAATCCTGCTGGGAACGGTGCTGCTGAGCATCTCTTCCTGCAAAGATGATAAGAAATCAGACAATATCATCACGTCGAAACCAGAAAAAGAAGTCATTCCGACCGATACGTTAGCGATGACCACCATCGCCCCTGAAGCCCGTACTGTAACGTGGGGCGAGGGCAGCTACACCATCTCCGTCAAGCGCTATGCCGACGAGTCGTTGCCCATTGCCATTGACGAGTCGGGCAGGAAGTACTACGACAACAAGATTGACCTGAAAATCAGTCGTGCCGACGGCAGCGTCTTCATGGACAAGACGTTCCAGAAGACAGACTTCAACAGGTTCCTCGACGACAACACCAAGGAAAATGGTGCCCTCCTGGGGCTGCCGTTCGTAGAGGTGGAAGGCAACAACCTGGTCTTTTCGGCTAGCGTAGGTTCGCCCAACGAGATGAGCGACGAGTTTGTGCCGATGAAAGTCAAGATTTCCCGTATGGGCGACATCCATATCGAGCTTGACAACGACCTCGACACCACCAACGATAATGCCGCTCCCAATCCCCAAACGAATGAGGACGATGGGGTGTAACCTCAATACCCCCTAAGTTAGGGGGCAGGGGGTCTGAACAATAGGTGAATTTAAACGTTCACTGAAACTTTTTTGAGGTTTTCGTGCAAAAAACGGGGTAGTCGGAAAATTTTTCGAAAACGTTGATTTTAGACCTATTAACAAATCATTTTGCGCGCTTATTTTGTAAAAGCATAGCTTTTGGCTTGCAAAAGGATAGGTCTTGCCTTGTAAAAGCAGCCCTTTTGCATTGTAAGTGTGGCTCTTTTACCTTGCAAGTATAGTTTTTTTGCGGCAATTCTAAGGCTATTTGGAAATGTCGTTTTACAATAGCCTTATTATCAGGAAGTTATAAATATTTGTGACGTAATGTGACTTGTGACATGTGACATTAAGCACATACAGCGAACACAGGAGGTAGGGAGGGTAAATATAATGTTAATTATATTATATTATTAATACATTATTTAACACTCTGTTCTCCTTATTTTTCTATTTCTACCTATTACACCACCTTAATGTCACATGTCACATGTCACAAAGTGTCACACATATCACTTGTATTAGAACTTCGCCATTTTGATGGCATCGATGGCACATTCATCGCCTTTGTTGCCCAGACGGCCGCCGGCACGGTCTTTGGCCTGCTGCATGTCGTTGGTTGTGAGCAAGCCGAAGATAACGGGAATCTCGCTCTTGGCATTCAGTCGGGCGATACCGTAGGTGACTCCCTGACAGATGTAGTCGAAGTGGGGTGTCTCGCCGCGGATGACGCATCCGAGGATGATGATGGCGTCGTAGCCGTCGTTGAGGGTCATCTGGTGGGCACCGTAGATGAGTTCAAAGCTGCCGGGAACGGTCTTCACGTGGATGTTCTCAGGCAGTGCGCCGTGTTTCTCCAGTGTCTTGACGGCTCCTTCGAGCAAAGCTCCGGTAATCTCCGGATTCCACTCTGATACCACGATGCCGAAATTCATGTTGCTGGCATCGGGAACGCTGTTGGGGTCGTAGTCTGACAGGTTGTGAAATGCTGTTGCCATTTGGATTTGACAATTATTTCGTGCGTTCGATGTACTTGTCGATTTCCTGGAAGGCTGGTGATGCTACGTAGGTCTTCTTGACATTTACGTAGATTTCATTGGCCTCGGCCTTCTTGCCCTGCTTCTCCAGGATGATGCCTGCTTCGATCAAGGCACGCGGAGCGATGCTGTTGTTAACACCTTCTGCCTGATTGTCAGCGAGTTCAGCAGCTTTCTTGAATGCATTTACAGCGTCGTCGAGCTGGTCGTTGTTGGCATAGGCATTACCCAGTGCAAACTGTGAGAAGGCTCCGATGAGTGATTCCTTGGAAGGTTCATACTCTTTCAGATACTGCAAAGCCTGCTTCCAGTCGGCTTTCTCCTGACGGGCAAAGCACAGTCCGGCATAGAGGTTGGCCAGATTGCCTGCGTCGGTACCGCTGTAGTCGCTGGCTACTTTTAGGAAGCCGATGCAACCGGCACCGTCGCCCTTGAGGGCTTTGTCGTATTGCTGCATCATCATATACTGTTCGGCCTTTGCCAAAACGGTGCTTGCCTCAGCCTCGCGGGGTTTTACCACATACTGCTTCCACAGCATGAAGCCAGCGATGATGACGATGATTGCTACGATGGTTGTGATGATGGCCTTCTTGTACTTGTTGAAGAAAGCCTCAGATTTACTGATAGTCTCATTGACGTCAACGGGACTTGTCTGTTCAAATTTCTTTGCCATTATTTTGATTGATTTTTATTTATGTGCAAATTTTAGCGCACAAAATTACGCAAATTCCTGCACATAGTGAAATTTATTCGTGACTTTTTTCGTTTTTCATCCACAAAAAGTGTAACTTTGCTACGTTTTTCAACGATTATGGCAGTATGATTCTCAAGAAACTGAACATTATACATTATAAGAATATCAGGGAGGCAACGCTCGATTTGTCGCCGAAAATGAACTGTCTGATAGGCCACAACGGGGTGGGGAAGACCAACCTGCTGGATGCCATCTACTACCTGTCGTTCTGTCGTAGCGCCAACAATCCCATCGACTCGCAGGTGATAACCCACAACGAGGATTTCTTTGTACTGGAGGGTACCTACGAGAACGAGCAGGGCGACGAGGAGGCAATCTACTGCGGCATGAAGCGCGGCACGAAGAAGCATTTCAAACGCAACAAGAAGGAATACAAGCGGCTGTCGCAACATATCGGACTGATTCCGCTAGTGTATGTGTCGCCCGCCGATACCATTCTCATCGAGGGAGGCAGCGAGGAGCGCCGCCGCCTGATGGATGTGGTGATTGCACAATACGACCACAGTTATATCGAGGCGCTGACCAACTACAACAAGGCGCTGCAGCAACGCAACACGCTGCTGAAGATGGAGGAGGAGCCTGACGAGACGCTCATGGAACTCTGGGAGCAGCAGATGGCGGAAACGGGCGAGGTGGTCTATCGGAAGCGTGACGAGTTTGTGCGCCAGTTGGTGCCCGTCTTCCAGGACATCTATCAGCGCATCTCTATGGAGCAGGAACAGGTCTCACTGCAGTATATCTCTCACGGACAGCGAGGCCCGTTGCTGGATATTATTCAGCGCGACCGCTTCAAGGACCGTGCGGTAGGCTATTCGTTGCACGGCATCCATCGCGACGACCTGGAGATGATGCTGGGCGGCTATCCTATGAAGCGCGAAGGCAGTCAGGGACAGAACAAAACGTTCGTGCTGGCGCTGAAACTGGCACAGTTCCGATTTCTGAAACAGATGGCGGCAAAAACGACGCCGTTGCTGTTGCTCGATGACATCTTCGACAAATTGGATGCCCAGCGCGTAGAACAAATCGTCAAACTGGTGTCTGGCGAGGATTTCGGTCAGATTTTCATCACCGATACCAACCGCGAACACCTCGACAGCATCCTCCAAAACAGCGGGTTCGAATACAAACTATTTGAAATACCGATCACCTAACACCCATCACCCAATGTCAAAATCCCAAATCCGACAACATATCCGCATGCTGAAAGGAATGTTCAGCGAGCAGCAACTCAAGGAATCCTCTGAGGCCATTATCCAGCGCCTGCTTGCGAGTCCTGCCGTTCATCGTGCAAAGACGATTCTGATGTATTACTCGCTGCCTGATGAAGTAGATACCCATCAGGTGCTCGACCAGTTGGTGGAGAAAGGGAAGACGGTGCTGCTGCCTGCCGTGTTGAACGATACCGACATCGAACTGCGGCGATATACGTCACCTGCTGACCTGAAGGGTGGATTCTTTGATATCATGGAACCCGTTGGCGAGGTGTTTACCCATGAGGAGGAGATTGAGGTGGCTGTGGTGCCCGGAATGGGCTTCGATGGGCGCGGCAACCGTCTGGGGCGCGGCAAAGGCTATTACGACCGGCTGCTTGCCCGTCTGCCGCATACATATAAAATAGGTGTGTGCTTTGATTTCCAGAAGATGCCCGGCATCCCTGCCGATGAGCACGACATCAAAATGGACGTCGTGATTTAATATATCCTTACTTCTGCAATCACCATACTCTTTACGGCTTCATTCAGGCGCTTTACCAGTTGGGTGCGCATCATGTTCAGGTCCTGACGCAAAGCTGGATTGTTGATTTTCACAAACAGCGTCTGGTTCTTGATGAACTTCTCCGTTGTGTAGCGTACTACCGTTTTGCCAGTCACCTCGTCCCACGCATCAATCAGACGCTTCTGTAACAAAGGCATCTCCAGTCCTTCCTGGCGCAAAAACTTGTTCACCAGGTCGTCTAATGGTTGTACTTCGCGTTTAAACATATTGAAGGCCTACCCCAACCCCTCCCAAGGGAGGGGAGTTTGGAGTGTTAGTATAAATGGTTGTAATTTTTCTTTCGTTTATTCTATATGACTTATCCCCCCGTCAGGGGCTTGCCTCCCCTCCTTTTAGGAGGGGTAGGGGGTGGGCTTTCTTTTTACTTCTTCGGCACCGTTTGATTCTTTCTGATTACTTCCAAGGCCGCACGGATGGTGGGGTCGTCGAGGTTCATAAACTCGTTCCACGCCTGTTCGTCCAGCATGTTGTAGATGATGCGGCTGTCGATGTATCGCTCCAGCAGGTCGTGCGACTTCATAATCATCAGGTTGCGGCGCTTCAGGCCGTTCTGGTCGGCAAAGACGGCAAATCGCTCCACCAGATTCTGTTTCTTCAGATAGTTGGACAGTGTGCGCATCGACTTGTACTGATTCAGCAGCGGCCGGTTGTCATCGGTGTAGTTGAAGGCGAACTGCAGAATCAGTCCGCTCATTGCTGCCTCCTTATAATAAGAGGTCATGTTGACGGTATCTTCAGGGATGAAGATGTCGGGCGTGATACCACCACCGCCATAAACCACACGTCCGATGTGGGTCTTGTAGGCTGGGCCTGTGTGCTTGATGCTGTCCTGAGAGAAATACTCTCCGTGCTCATAGCGGGTGAGCAGATCCATTTCGTAATCCTTGCTGTCGCCGGCCTCATAAGGCTTCTGGATGCAACGGCCGGAAGGCGTGTAGTAGCGGGCTACTGTCAGACGAATCAAACTGCCGTCGGAGAAAGGAATCTGCTGTTGTACCAAACCTTTTCCAAACGAACGGCGACCGATGATGGTGGCACGGTCGTTGTCCTGCATCGCTCCCGCAAAGATCTCGGAAGCGGAAGCGGAACCTTCGTTGATGAGCACTACCAGCGGGATATCCTGATAGACGCCGTGTCCGTCGCTGTAGTAATTGGCACGGGGCGATTTCCGGCCTTCGGTATAGACAATCAGACGGTCTTTTGGCAGGAACTCATTACATATTTGAACGGCTTTGTCGAGATAGCCGCCGGTATTGTCGCGCAGGTCGATAATCAGGTTGTCGGCACCATCGGCAGAGAGCGCGCTTAAAGATGCCAGCATCTCTGCATAGGTCTTGTCGCCGAAGTTCTTGATGCGGATATAGCCTGTGCTGTCGTTGATCATATAGGTGGCAGTGATACTCTTCATCGGGATGTCGCCGCGGGTGACGGTGAAGACACGTTCCTTCTTCTCCCGATAGCGCAAGATGCCGATTTTCACCTGTGAGTCTTTCGGACCTTTCAGGCGGTGCATGGCTTCCTCGTTGGTCACCTCCTTGCCCACAAACGGCTTTCCGTCGATGCTCACAATCTTATCACCAGCCAACAAACCAGCTTTCTCTGAAGGACCGTTTTTGATAACATTCTGAATATGGACGGTGTCGTCGCGAATCACAAACTCAATACCCACACCAGAGAACGAACCCTTCAGGTCGTCGGTGGTGTTCTGTGCCTCCTTGGAACTGATATAGACGGAGTGGGGGTCGAGTTCGGCCAGTATCTGCGGCATTGCTTTCTCCACCAGGTTGTCAATATTCACGGAATCCACATACAGGTCGTCGATGATATGCAGCAGGTTGGTGAGACGGCTGCCTCCGCTGTTGATGATGTTCAGACGGTTGCCGGAGAAGTGATTGGCATAGAAGGTGCCAATAATCACTCCGATGACCACACACAAGGCCATCAGCAACGGGATGTATCGGTTCGATTTATTCATTAACTCAATTTGCAATTTGACAATTTACTTTATTCTCAAGGAACTCCAATTGACAATTTATTGTTCTATTTTTCAATTTTCCTTACTCCTCTCCCATATAAATCACTTCAATTCCTGCTCGTTTCAGCAGGTTGATGCCGTCCTCCAAACGGTACTTCTCGCCATAGACAACGCGTTTGATGCCTGCCTGAATGATGAGTTTCGCACATTCGATACAGGGCGAGGCGGTGACATAGAGCGTACTGCCGTCGGAGTTGTTGGAACTGCGCGCCAGCTTCGTGATGGCGTTCGCCTCAGCATGCAGCACGTAGGGTTTGGTGAGGTTGTTCTCGTCCTCACAAACGTTCTCGAAACCACTCGGTGTACCATTGTAGCCGTCGCTGATAATCATCTTGTCTTTGACGACCAATGCACCTACCTGTCGCCGTTGACAATAGGAGTTCTCTGCCCAGATGCGTGCCATTCGCAAATAGCGGAGGTCGAGTTTATGTTGCTTGTCGTTCATAATTCTTTTTAGTTTTTCCTAGGCTTTCCTAGTTTTTCCTAGGCTTTCCTAGACTTTCCTAGGTCCTCCTAGGCCTTCCTAATCCCATTTCTCTCCAAGAGCGCATCGATAGTCGGTTCGCCCCCGCGGAACCTCTTATATAAGGTCATCGGGTGCTCTGTGCCACCCTTCGAAAGGATGCAGTCGCGGAAGCGCTGAGCGGTGTCCTGATTGAAGATGCCCTCCTTTTTAAATACGCTGAATGCATCGGCATCGAGCACTTCTGCCCATTTATAGCTGTAGTATCCAGCCGAATAGCCGCCCGCCATGATGTGTGAGAACTGTGTCGTCATACAGGTGTCGGTACGCTGCTTACCGAGAATGGCTTTCTCCCATGCTTTCTTCTCAAAAGGAATGATGTCATCGGTAAACTCCTCTTTCTGCGTATAGTAGGCCATATCCAGCAATCCGAAGGAAACCTGTCTGAGACAGCCGATTGCTGCCTGGAAGTTGCGGCTGGCCACAATGCGGTCGATGAGTTCATCAGGCATCGGCTCGCCGGTCTCGTAGTGGAAGGCGAAGGTGCGCAGGAACTCTTTCTCTATCGCGAAGTTCTCCATAAACTGCGAGGGCAGTTCCACGAAGTCCCACCATACGTTCGTGCCGCTGAGACTTTCGAAATGGGTGTTGGAGAAGATGCCGTGCAGGGAGTGACCGAATTCATGGAGGAATGTCTCCACTTCACCCAGTCGCAGCAGGGCTGGTTTATCATCTGTAGGCTTGCTCAGGTTCATCACAAGACTCACATGAGGCCGTACGTTCTCACCGCTGTGTTCAATCCATTGTCCCTGGAATTCTGTCATCCAAGCACCATCGTGTTTCCCCTTGCGAGGATGGAAATCGACATAGAGCACAGCCAGGAAACTTCCATCTTTGTCGTACACCTCAAACGGCTTTACGTCAGGATGATAGACAGGAATATTCTTGTTTTCCTTAAAGGAAATTCCATAGAGCTTTGTAGCCAATCCGAAGACACCCTTGATAACGTTGCTCAGTTCCAGATAGGGGCGCAGCATCTCAGGATCGAGGTTGTATTTCTTCAGCTTCAGCTGTTGGGAATAGTAGGCGGTATCCCAAGGCTCCATCTTGAAATCGTCGCCCTCCATTTCCTTTGCCAACGCTTTCAGTTCTGCACGTTCTGCTTCTGCAGTAGGCTTGTAGGCATCGATGAGATCGTTGAGCAGTTGATACACATGCTCTACGTCCGTAGCCATTCGGCGCTTCATCACGTAGTCGGCATACGTCTCATAGCCTAACAGTTGCGCCAGTTCTCTCCGAAGATTGATGAGGCGTTTACAGATATCGAGATTATTTTCGGTATTCTCCTTGATACACAAGGTGTTGCGTGCCATATAGAGCTGTCGGCGCAACTCCCGCTGGGTGCTGTACATCATAAACGGACCATAGCTGGGCGCATCGAGTGTGAACACCCATCCGTCTTTTTCTTGTTCCTTCGCAGCCTCAGCAGCCATCTGTCGGGCGGTCTCAGGCAGCCCGTCCAACTGTTTTTCATCGGTGATATGCAGGGTGAAGGCTTTGTTTTCTTTCAACAGGTTTTGCGAGAACTGCAACGACAGCATGCTTGCTTCTTCCGTCAGTTCGCGCAACCGCTGTTTACCTTCTTCGTCGAGCAGGGCACCGCTGCGTACAAAACCATCATAGGCATTGTTGAGCAGCATCTCTTCTTCTGCCGTCAATTTTTTAAGAGGTGTGGTACGCTCGTCAGTTGCAGCACCAGTGCTGTGGTATTGGTCATAAATGTGTTTGATGCGTTTGAAGATATCGGGGTTGAGACTGATGTCGTTGGAGTGTTTCGTCAGAATAGGACTCATCTTCTGTGCCAGCGCATCCATCTCGTCATTGGTCTCTGCGCTCAGCATATTGAAGAACACGCTGTTTACTCTTCCCAGCAGGTCATAGTAATGCTTATCGCCGTCTTTCACATCCTCACGGTCCAACGTGTTTTCGAAAGTCGGTTCATCGGTCTCCGCCAGCATCATCGCTACCTGTTCATCCTCGCGGCGAATACCCTCAAGCATAGCTTCCTCGTAGTCAGCCAACGTAATCTGGGGAAATGGAATCGTATCGTGAATCGTCTGGTATGGATGTAGAAACGGATTCACGTGTTGCTGTTCTCCTGTCTTCAAATCGTTCATGCTTTCTCTTTCTCTATAACTTTCTCTGTAAACAGGCGCAAAGTTACGTATTTTCTACGTAACAACCAACAAATAAAGAATTTTTAAGTTAAACAGTAATCTCCCCCGCCAAACTGCGATTCATCATTTCGCGGATGATTTGGTGGTCCTGATACCTCGCCTGCAAGTACATGAGTTTTGTGACGGCAGCCTCTACCGTGCTGTCGTAGCCCGACACCACACCCGCCTCTTTCAGTTGGAAACCTGTATCGTAGCGGTTCATCTCCACGCAGCCATTGATGCACTGGCTGATGTTCACAACGACGACTCCGCGGCTGCTGGCTTCTTTCAGCAGTTCCATCAACCAGGGACGTTGCGGTGCGTTGCCGCTGCCAAACGAACGCATGATGATGCCACGTAGTTCGGGAGCATCCAATACATGCCGGACGATGTTGTCCTGGAGACCGGGAAACAAACTGAATACCACCACATTAGCATCTAAGTCAAGATGTGGAATCATCGGTTTCTCAAAGTCGGGCTTCAGGATATGATGATGACGGAAGGTGAAGTTGACGCCGGCATCGCACAGGTGTGGATAGTTGAAGGTGTCGAAGGCATTGAATCCTTCCGCATTGTGTTTGGTGGAGCGGTTCCCGCGCAGGAGTTTTCCGCTGAAATAAATACACACTTCCGGGACAATAGCAGTACCATCTGCATGATGGGCTGACGCTAACTCAATACTGGTAATCAAGTTCTCTTTTCCATCGGTGCGCAGCTGACCGATGGGCAGCTGACTTCCTGTAAGGATAACGGGCTTTGTCAGATTCTCCAGCATAAACGATAGGGCAGAGGCGGTATAGGCCATCGTGTCGGTTCCGTGCAAAATAACAAAGCCATCGTAATCATCATACTTCTGATGAATAATACTGACAAGCTGTGCCCACATACTCGGATTCATATCACTCGAATCGATGGGGGGCGTAAACTGGTGTACATCAATAGCTGTTGGCACCTGTTTGAATTCGGGCACATGGTGTACCAGATGGTGGAAATCCAACGGTTCCAGTGCGTTCGTCTTCAGATTTTTCCCCATTCCGATGGTGCCGCCAGTATAAATCAGCAATACTTTTTCTGTCCGTTTCATGGTTGTATCTGTATTATTTTGTGGTTCCGTAACAATTCTACGACATCGTTTACGTAAATTTTCATGCAAATATACTTTAAAAATCCGCTTGTTCCAAAAAAATGCATTATTTTTGCAAAAAATAAACGGCATCTCAACAGTTAGAACGAGTTCTATTGTGTTTGATTTGCATTATTTTCGCTACAAACTAATAAAAACAAATAACCAAAACACTAAACCAATTATGAAAAAGTTTATGGATGAAAATTTCCTGTTGGACACGAAAGTGGCACAGGAATTGTATCACAACCATGCGGCTAAGATGCCGATTATCGATTATCACTGTCACCTGATTCCTGAAATGGTAGCAAGTGACCACAAGTTCAGAAGTATCACAGAGCTTTGGTTGGGCGGCGACCACTACAAGTGGCGTGCAATGCGTACCAATGGTATCGATGAGAAATATTGTACAGGTAAGGAAACTTCCGATTGGGAGAAGTTCGAAAAATGGGCAGAGACGGTTCCCTATACCTTCCGCAATCCGTTGTATCACTGGACACACCTGGAGCTGAAGACGGCTTTCGGTATCGACAAACTGCTGTCGCCGAAGACTGCTCGCGAGATTTTCGATGAGTGTAACGAAAAACTCCAGCAGCCGGAATATACTGCCCGTGGTTTCATGCGTCGCTACAATGTAGAATGTGTTTGTACGACCGATGATCCAGTTGACGACCTGCGTTGGCACAAGGCTACCAAGGAGAGTGGTTTCGAAATCAAGATGATTCCTGCATGGCGTCCCGACAAGGCGATGAACATCGAAAAGCCGGAGTTTGCTGCTTATGTCAACAAACTGGCAGAGGTATCGGGTGTCACCATTACGAAGTTTGCCGATATGATTGATGCCTTGCAGAAGCGTCACGACTTCTTCCACGAGAATGGTTGTCGTCTGTCAGACCACGGTATCGAGGAGTTCTATGATGAGGCATACACCGACTCTCAGATCGAGACCATCTTCGAGAAGGCATTGCGCGGTCAGCAGCTCTCCAATCTTGAAATCCGTCAGTACAAGCATGCATTCCTCCGCATTTGTGCAGAGCAGGACTACGATGCCAACTGGACACAGCAGTTCCACTATGGTGCTATCCGCGACAACAACACGCTGATGCATGACAAGCTGGGCGTTGATACAGGTTTCGACTCTATCGGTGAGTTCACAACTGCTCAGGCAATGAGTCACTTCCTCAACGAATTGAATACTGCAGGTAAGCTCACGCGTACCATTTTATATACATTGAATCCTTGCGCCAATGAGGTTATCGCCACAATGCTCGGTAACTTCCAGGACGGCAGTTGCCCAGGTAAGATTCAGTTCGGTTCCGGCTGGTGGTTCAACGATCAGCTCGACGGTATGACGCGTCAGATGAACGCATTGTCTGTACTGGGTCTGTTGAGCCGCTTTGTTGGTATGTTGACCGACAGCCGCTCTTTCCTGAGCTATCCGCGTCATGAGTACTTCCGCCGTCTGCTTTGTAACCTGCTGGGCGACGATGTAGAGAAGGGTCTGCTGCCTTACGATATGGAGAGTCTGTCGCGTATGGTTGAGGATATCTCTTACAACAACGCAAGGAACTACTTCAAGTTCTATTAATCAGCATAAACCTATCAACAAATAAAACCTTCCCAAAAACGGGAAGGTTTTTTGTTATTGTTGATGGGAAGTTTTTCCTTCTATTGCTTCACTTTCAGATAGATGCCGTCGAAAGCAGAATGGGCGCCGAAGCAACCGAGCGACTCTGCATCAGTGATGGTTGTCAGCACCACAAACTTGGGATAGAAGGTCGCACGGAATCCATAGCCACACTCATTGACGTTCAGATAGTCGAATGTGTTGCCGTTGAGTACGGCAGGACGGCCTTGTTCGCTGCTGCCTTCAGCGATGTTGTTTACGACATTGGAACAATCGAAATACACCTTGTTCTTGCCTGCCGCACGGAAGGTAATGTTGCCGCCCATATAGGAATCATAGCCCTGTCGCCATATCTGGAAAGAATACTCGCGACCGATATTGCTGGGGTCTTCTGGGGTCAGGAGCGACTTCGTGAACCAGCGGGGCGCCTCGCTGCTGCAGATGATATCGGTGAGCTGATACTCCTTCTCGGTCTTGGGATTCGTCCATGTGCCCTCTACCTTATCGTCCCATCTGTTGGCTGGCTGATGCTGAAGATTGATGATACCGCTAATCTTCCCGTCTGCCTGATACTCGCTCAAATTGTAATAGTCGATGCCTTCATACTGACTGACGGAACCGGCTATCAGTATGGGAGCAGGATGCTTGGCTCTGGGATAGTAGATATAGCCCGCTACCGTATTGTCGGCATTCCGCTGGAAAGCAATGATGACGGGAGTACGTCCGTCGAGTTTGGCATCGAATCGCTGAAGGGGCAGGTTGAGCAAACCGTCGAGATTAATCATATCGTCATCACCGGCAATCGCCCAAGTGTTCTCCAGATATTTTTGGAGCTTGTGCCCTTGCCAACGATAGTAAGTAGTGACGCGGTCGTCAGGACCGGCGCTGAGGACGGTATAGATATATTTCTTCTCTCCATCAAGTTGCGGCTCTCCAATACCGCTATAACCCTCTGGCTGTACAAAGCAATGCTGCTGCTGGTCCCATAGCAGACCCTCATGCTGGGTATTGTTGGCGAAGCCGCCCCAATAGCCCAGATAGACATCCACATCGGGATAGCCGTCGAAGTTGATATCTGCTTCATTGATGGTTCCGATGGTCTCAGCCATATCCTCCGGTATCGTAGCATCCAACTGATAGAAATATTCTTTGATCAGTTTGTTGCCTACATAGGTGCCCAGCGTCACTTCTGAAATCTCACCGTCGGCATTCTTCGCTTTGGTAATCTTGAAGGTGAAGTCGCCACGTTCATACTGGGTTTGTGCCTGAAGGGGTATCAGACAACAAAGACATAGTGTCGCGATTGCTGTAATTCGTTTCATCTGATTCATGATTGTAAGGTACTCAATATTTCTGGGTGCAAATATACACAAAATAGTCTATCTGCATCTGTGAAGTCGAATTTTTTTTGTAAAAAAAACAATATCGTTTGTACATATCAAAAAATAGTAGTACTTTTGCAGCGTTTTATAAGATTTTTCGCAAGATATGAAGAAATTACTTTTATGTTATGTTTTGGCAGCCGTGCTCACAGTGATGATGACGGGCTGTAAGTCATACAAGCAAGTGGCTTATTTCCAGAATATTGACTCCATCAGTCTGGCTGCATCTAAAGGATTGTATGATGCCAAAATCATGCCGAAGGATGAACTGACCATCACTGTCAGTACAACCGACCCGAAAGCAGCAGTTCCTTTCAACTTGGCAGTATCACAGGTGTTGAATCCTAACGGAAATATTTCGTCTAGTGGTGCAGGTTCGCTGTTGCCTTATCTGGTTGACAACGATGGATATATCGATTTCCCCGTTGTGGGTCGTCTGCATGTACAGGGATTGACGAAAGGTCAGTGTGAGGATTTGATCAAGGCAAAGATTCGTCCATATCTGGCTGCATCCGAGAATCCGGTTGTTACCGTACGTATGTCCAGTTTCCGTGTGACCGTACAGGGTGAGGTGAAGGCTCCGAAGGTGGTACCTGTCAGTCAGGAGAAGATGAGCATCCTGGAAGCGTTGACAGCTGCTGGCGACCTGACCATCTATGGTAAGCGTGATAATGTGTTGCTGATCCGTGAGGATGCCAGTGGTGAGAAGCATGCCGTTCGTTTGAACTTGAACGATGCCAACCTCATCAATTCACCTTATTATTATGTACAACAGAACGACTATATCTATGTAGAGCCAAACGCAACGGCATCGAAAAACTCAGAAATCGGTCAGAGTACTACGCTTTGGTTCTCTGCAACGAGTATTCTGATTTCTGTTGCTTCGTTGCTCGTAACGATATTCAGATAAACGAACAGAGATTGAGATTCATTTCTCAATCTCTTTTTCTATGATGATATAAACAACCACAAACACAAATACAACTATGTGCGGAATCGTAGGATATTTAGGACACAAAGAGGCTTATCCCATTCTGATTAAAGGACTGAAGCGCCTGGAGTATCGCGGATACGACAGCGCAGGTGTGGCTTTGCGAAACGACAACGGAAATCTGAACGTGTACAAAGCCAAAGGGAAAGTGTCGGATTTGGAAAACTATTGTGCGGATAAGGATATCACAGGACATGTGGGTATCGCTCATACACGATGGGCTACGCACGGTGAACCATCATCGAAGAATGCACATCCACATTATTCTGAATCCAAAAATCTGGCTATCATCCACAATGGTATCATCGAGAACTATGCCGACATCAAGAAAAATCTGATAGAAAAAGGTGTAAAGTTCCGTTCTGATACGGATACGGAGGTGCTGGTGCAGCTGGTGGAGTATGTTCAAAATAAGAAGAAACTCGACTTGCTCACAGCCGTACAGGTAGCGTTGCATCAGGTAATTGGTGCATACGCAATTGCGATTCTCGACAAGAATGATCCCCATCAGATTATTGCGGCCCGTAAGCAGAGTCCACTGGTTGTCGGTATTGGCGAGGATGAGTTCTTCTTAGGTTCTGATGCTAGCCCTATTATTGAGTACACCGACAAGGTGGTGTATCTCGATGACGAGAATATTGCTGTCATCCGTTTGGGTGAGGAGCTGAAAGTGGTCAGTATCCTCAACGAAGAGCAGCAGCTGGAAATCAAGACGGTGGATATCGACTTGGGGCAGATTGAGAAAGGTGGCTATCCGCATTTCATGCTGAAGGAAATCTTCGAGCAGCCGGAATGCCTGACAAACTGTATGCGTGGACGTGTGAATGTTGAGGCTGATCACGTGACACTCTCGGCGTTGATCGACTACCGCCGTCAACTGCTTAATGCCAAGCGCATCATCATTGTTGCCTGCGGAACCAGTTGGCATGCAGGCTTGATAGGTAAACAGATATTTGAAACCTTGTGCCGTATTCCAGTGGAAGTGGAATATGCATCAGAGTTCCGTTACCGTAATCCAGTGGTGACGAAGGATGATGTGGTCATCGCCATCTCTCAGAGTGGTGAAACGGCTGATACATTGGCGGCTGTCCAATTGGCGAAGCATAAAGGTGCATTCATCTATGGTGTTTGTAATGCCATCGGCAGCAGTATTCCCCGTGCTACGGATACGGGAACATATATCCACGTAGGTCCGGAGATTGGTGTCGCCTCCACGAAGGCGTTCACGGGTCAGGTGACCGTTCTGACGATGATTGCTCTCGCGCTGGCAGATGCAAAGGGTACCGTCAACAGAGAGGAGTATCTTGCGATTGTCAAACAACTGAGCGAGATTCCTGAGAAAATCAAAGAGGTGCTGAAACTGAACGAACAGGTAGCAGACCTGGCACGTACATTCACCTATGCCCGTAACTTCCTTTACTTAGGGCGTGGTTTCAGTTATCCGGTTGCATTGGAAGGCGCATTGAAACTGAAGGAAATCTCCTATATCCATGCGGAAGGCTATCCGGCAGCAGAGATGAAACATGGTCCGATTGCCCTGATCGACTCCGATATGCCGGTTGTCGTTATCGCTACGCACAATGCAATGTATGAGAAAGTCCTTTCTAATATACAGGAGATAAAAGCCCGTCAAGGTCGCGTCATCGCATTGGTGACCAAAGGTGACGATACAATTGCAAAGATTGCGGATCGGGTTATCGAGTTGCCCGACTGTATGGAGTGTCTCGAACCACTGGTTGCCACCATCCCATTGCAGCTGTTGGCTTACCATATTGCAGTTTGCAAGGGTAAGGATGTTGACCAACCACGTAACTTGGCTAAGTCGGTTACGGTCGAATAGCTATTGGGCGAGTCGTTTGTCGGCTCGCCTTTTTTATAAATAAGTACAGGATAAAAACAGATCATAACAAACAACATCAATGAAGAAGGTAACTTTAAGATTGAGTGATGGAACAGAATTCCACGGGGAGTCGTTTGGATACGAAGCTCCTGTGGCCGGAGAGGTTGTTTTTAACACAGCCATGATGGGCTATCCGGAGTCGTTGACTGATCCCTCATACGCAGGACAGCTGATGGTACTGACATACCCGTTGGTGGGTAACTATGGTGTACCACCGTTCACTTTCGAGAACAACGGACTGCCTACGTTCATGGAGAGTGACAAGATTTACGCCTCAGCTATCATCGTAAGCGACTATAGTGAGAAACATAGTCATTGGAATGCGACAGAAAGTCTGGGCGACTGGCTGAAACGCGAAAAGGTACCAGGCGTGACGGGAATCGATACGCGTGCGCTGACAAAGTTGCTCCGTACACATGGTGTGATGATGGGACAACTGCTGTTTGAAGATGCAGGTCCTGCATGTTGCGATTCCTCCAAAGGTTCTGTCTGTTGCGATGCTATCGCAACCCAATCCTACGGTGACATCAACTGGGTGGCTCGTGTCAGTTGCAAGGAGGTCATCCGCTATAATGAAGGTGCTGGAAGGAAGGTTGTTCTTGTGGATTGCGGTGTAAAGGCAAACATCATCCGCTGCCTCATCAACCGAGGGGTAGAGGTAATCCGTGTTCCCTGGAACTATGATTATACCGATATGACTTTCGATGGTCTCTTCCTCGCCAATGGTCCTGGTGATCCTGATACTTGTGTTGAGGCGGTAGAGGTGCTGAAGAAGCAGATGTCGATGTCGCGTAAACCGATTTGTGGTATCTGTATGGGAAACCAACTGCTGGCGAAAGCCGGTGGTGCCCGTATCTATAAACTGAAATATGGGCATCGCAGTCACAACCAACCGGTACGTGAGGTTGGTACCAATCGTTGTTATGTCACCTCGCAGAATCACGGTTATGCGGTCGATGCTGCCACACTCGGTCGCGACTGGCGTGAGCTGTTTGTCAATATGAACGATGGTTCCAACGAGGGCATCCGTCATACGGTGAATCCCTGGTTCTCCAGTCAGTTCCATCCGGAGGCTTGTTCCGGTCCGGTTGACACGGAGTTTATGTTCGACCGCTTTATCGACAGCTTATAAATAATTCTTGAAACTCCTTAAAGTCCCTAATCATTAAAAAGAAAGAGTCATGAAATACGATCATATTAAAAAGGTTTTACTCCTCGGTTCCGGTGCGTTGAAGATCGGTGAGGCCGGTGAATTTGACTATTCGGGTAGTCAGGCGTTGAAGGCGCTTCGGGAAGAAGGCATCCGTACGGTGCTCATCAACCCGAATATTGCAACCGTTCAGACGTCGGAAGGGGTTGCCGATGAGATTTACTTCCTTCCCGTGCAACCTTACTTCGTCGAGCGGGTCATTGCAAAAGAACGTCCTGACGGCATCCTGTTGTCGTTTGGTGGGCAAACAGCTTTGAACTGTGGTGTGGAATTGTACAAGAGTGGTGTACTGAAGAAATATGGTGTGGAGGTATTGGGAACACCTGTACAGGCGATTATCGATACCGAAGACCGCGAACTCTTTGTGGAAAAGCTCAACGAGATTGATGTGAAGACCATCAAGAGTGAAGCTTGCGAAACCATCGAACAGGCTCGTAAGGCTGCCAGCGAACTGGGCTATCCTGTTATCTTGCGTGCCGCCTATGCGCTCGGAGGCTTGGGTTCCGGCTTCTGTGACAACGAAGAGGAACTGAACAAACTGGCTGAAAAGGCATTTTCATTCTCCCCGCAGGTGTTGGTGGAGAAATCTCTCAAAGGATGGAAGGAGATTGAATACGAGGTGGTGCGCGACCGTTACGATAACTGTATCACGGTATGTAATATGGAGAACTTCGATCCGCTCGGTATTCATACGGGTGAGTCCATCGTGATAGCTCCTTCGCAGACATTGACCAACTCTGAATACCACAAACTGCGTGCGCTTGCTATCCGGATTATCCGACATATCGGTATTGTTGGCGAGTGTAATGTGCAATATGCGTTTGATCCGCAGTCGGAAGACTATCGTGTTATTGAGGTGAACGCTCGTCTGAGCCGTTCTTCCGCATTGGCTTCGAAGGCAACGGGTTACCCGCTGGCTTTCGTGGCTGCAAAATTAGGATTGGGCTATGGTCTCTTTGAACTGAAGAACTCGGTGACGAAAACGACGAGTGCTTTCTTTGAGCCGGCTCTCGACTACGTGGTTTGTAAGATTCCGCGCTGGGACTTGTCGAAGTTCCGGGGTGTGGACAAAGAACTGGGATCTTCCATGAAGTCTGTCGGCGAGGTAATGGCGATTGGACGTACCTTTGAAGAGGCTATTCAAAAGGGACTTCGTATGATCGGGCAAGGAATGCACGGATTCGTGGAAAACAAAGAACTGGAGATTTCTGATGTTGATGCCGCCCTGCGTGAGCCGACCGATAAGCGTGTGTTCGTTATCTCCAAGGCGATGCATCTGCCACAATACGATTTGGAAACCATCCACCAGCTGACAAAGATTGACCGTTGGTTCCTGGAGAAACTGAAACATATCATCGATATCGATGAGGCATTGAAGAAATATGCCTCTTCGGAATTTTCCGAATACGCCGAGCACGCTGATTTCTTAACGTTGTTGCGCACAGCTAAAGTCTATGGATTCACGGACTTCCAGATTGCCCGCGCCATCGGTCTTGAAGGGAAATATGCCAATATGCATCAGGCTTTGTTAGAGATACGTCGCTTGCGCAAACAGTATGGGATTCTGCCTGCTGTCAAACAGATTGATACGTTGGCAGCGGAATATCCGGCACAAACCAATTATCTCTATCTCACCTATCAGGGTATAACCGACGGTTCTATCGCATCGGGTTCTGTAGGTTGTGATGCCATCACAACATACCACGATATCAACTACGAAAACGATGGCAAAAGCGTTGTTGTTCTGGGTTCTGGCGCCTACCGTATCGGCTCTTCTGTGGAATTTGACTGGTGCGGTGTGCAAGCATTGAACACCATTCGGCAGCAGGGCTATCGTTCGGTGATGATCAACTACAATCCCGAAACGGTATCGACAGACTATGATATGTGCGACCGCCTGTATTTCGACGAGCTGACTTTTGAGCGCGTCATGGATATCATCGAACTGGAGAATCCGCATGGTGTCATCGTCTCTACCGGCGGACAGATTCCCAATAACCTGGCGATGTTCCTGGATGAACAGCGGGTAACGCTACTGGGTACACAGGCAAAGGATATCGATGGGGCAGAGGACCGTGCGAAATTCTCGCAGATGCTGACAGAAAACGGCATCAACCAGCCTGAGTGGAGTGCACTGACGAGCATGGAAGACATCGGTGCTTTTGTTGAAAGGGTCGGATTCCCCGTACTGGTGCGTCCTTCGTATGTGCTGAGTGGTGCTGCGATGAATGTCTGCTCCAATAAGGATGAGCTGACACGATTCCTGCAGTTGGCAGCAAATGTCAGTGAAGATCATCCTGTCGTCGTCTCGAAGTTCATTGAAAATGCAAAGGAAATCGAGATGGATGCGGTCGCCCGCAATGGTGAGATCCTGGCTTATGCCATCAGTGAACACATTGAGTTTGCAGGTGTTCACTCCGGTGATGCAACCATTCAGTTCCCGCCGCAAAAGATTTATGTGGAGACGGTGCGCCGTATCAAACGCGTGAGTCGTCAGATTGCCAAGGAGTTACACATCAACGGACCGTTCAACATTCAGTTTATGGCGCGTGACAACGATATTCTGGTCATCGAGTGTAACTTGCGTGCCTCCCGTAGTTTCCCCTTCGTCTCGAAGGTGCTGAAACTGAACTTCATTGATTTGGCAACGAAGGTGATGCTGGGAATCCCTGTGGACAAACCGTCAAAAAACCTCTTCGACCTCGACTATGTAGGTATCAAGGCCAGCCAGTTCTCGTTCAATCGCCTGCAGAAGGCCGATCCCGTGCTGGGTGTGGATATGAGTTCTACAGGAGAGGTGGGTTGTCTGGGCGATGACACGAGTTGTGCGCTGTTGAAGTCAATGCTCTCTGTCGGTCACCGCATTCCCAACCGTATCAACGAACAAGGTGAGGAAATTCCAGGCAATATCTTACTCTCTACAGGTGGGGCGAAACAGAAAGCTGAGATGCTGGATGCAGCACGGATGTTGATAGAACACGGCTACAAATTGTTTGCGACGGGTGGTACATCGAAATATCTTCAGGATAATGGAATCGAAAACACACTCGTTCATTGGCCGTCGGAAGAAGGAATCGCTCCGCAGGCACTCGACCTGCTACACCGCAAGGAGATTGATATGGTGGTGAATATTCCGAAAGACTTGACTCCACGCGAGTTGACGAACGGCTATCAGATCCGTCGTGCAGCCATCGACCTGAATATCCCGCTGATTACCAACAGCCGACTGGCATCAGCCTTCATCCAGGCATTCTGCACCATGAGTCTGGACGATCTGGCTATCAAGAGCTGGGCGGAATACTAAGTTTCTGCATTCTCCTTATTTTCAAACTGTTGCCATCTCTGCCACTTATCTGCCATTTACAAATAGTTGATTATCAAACAGTTTTGCAGAAGTGGCAGAAATTGCAGCACTTTTAAAATTATATGTAGAATCAGTACCGCATTCAACGCTCAAAGTACCAAATCGATACCAAAATCTGGTACTGCTTGTACCAAAGCCTGGTACTCCTTGTACCAAAGCTTGGTACTACAGGTACCATCATATGGTATCGACAATACCACAATTTGGTAGATTGCAAATCAAACAAATTCACCTAAATGGATTTAAACGAAAAACCGCCGGACTCTTGGAGTCCAGCGGCATTTCTCTCTTTTCTGTTCGAGCTTAAATTACTTTGCCTGTGCAGTATCAACAGCAGCAGTGTCAACAGTAGCAGCTGTGTCAACAACAGCAGCAGTATCAGTTGCTGTAGAATCAGCTTTTTCAGCTGGCTTGTTACCATTACCGCAAGATGCGAAAGAAATAGCTGCGAAAGCTACGAACATCAAAACTAACTTTTTCATTTTCTTTGCTTTTTAAATCTGTAAAACAATCATTTGTTTATTAAAACGATGCAAAGGTATGTACTTTTTTCAATACGGCAATCTTTTTTTAGAGTTTTTTTTAGGGTGATTTTGTAACTTTTTTGTAAGCTATTGATAATCAACTATTTGTGAATTGTGAATGAATGTTAAAGTTTTTGTGCGCCCACACAAAGCATCAAAAAACCCTAAAAAAGCATCTTCTTGACATACAGGTTTCTTTTCTTTTTATTACCTTTGCATCATCGTTATCGTATATATAAATAAGGTATGATTGATACATCTGCTTTTCAAGGCAAGAAAGCGGCTTATGAGACGCTGGGTTGCAAGCTGAATTTCTCTGAAACATCCACTTTTGCGCGGATGTTGCAGGAAATGGGCGTGCAAACGGCTGAGAAAGGTGAGCGGGCAGACATCTGTCTGATCAATACCTGTTCGGTAACGGAGGTAGCAGATCATAAATGTCGGCAGGCAATCCACCGGATGATACGCCAACATCCGGGGGCTTTCGTGGTGGTAACAGGCTGTTATGCCCAGTTAGAAGGTGAGAAGATTGGAAAAATAGAAGGTGTTGACTTAGTGCTGGGCAGCAACGAGAAGGCCAATCTGATCCAATTCTTAAGTGAAAGTTTTTCGGAATCTCCCAAACGATCAAACGATGACCCCACCCCGACCCTCCCAAAGGGAGAGAGTCCTAAACGACCAAACGACCAAACGATCAATCTCCCAAACGACCAAACGACCAAACGACCAAACGACCAATCTCCCAAACGACCAACAGTCCATACCGTCAAGACCAAGGATATCAAATCGTTTGCTCCTTCATGTTCTCGTGGTAACCGCACGCGCTACTTCTTGAAAGTGCAGGATGGCTGCGACTATTTCTGTACCTATTGCACGATACCATACGCTCGCGGCTTCTCCCGCAATCCCAGCATCGCTTCGTTGGTGGCACAGGCAGAACAGGCGGCACAGGAAGGGGGACAGGAAATCGTGCTGACGGGTGTCAACATTGGTGATTTCGGTCGGACAACCGGTGAGTCGTTTCTGGATTTGGTGAAGGCACTCGATCAGGTGGAGGGCATCCAACGGTTCCGTATCAGCAGTCTGGAACCCAACTTGCTGTCTGATGAACTGATAGACTACTGTGCGCACTCCCGTGCGTTCATGCCGCATTTCCATATCCCGTTGCAGAGCGGTAGTGATGAGGTGCTGAAACTGATGCACCGCCGGTATGATACAGCATTGTTTGCCCATAAGATACAACGCATCAAGGAAAAAATGCCTGATGCTTTTATCGGAGTCGATGTGATGGTGGGCACTCGTGGTGAACAACCAGCATATTTTGAAGCGTGTTATGAATTTCTGAAGGGGCTTGACATCACCCAATTGCATGTCTTCCCATATTCTGAACGACCGGGAACGGCTGCGCTGAAGATTCCGTATGTGGTCAGCGATCAGGAAAAGAAAGAACGTTCCAAGCGTTTGCTTGCCCTTTCCGACGAGAAGACGCAGGCTTTCTACGCTGCTCATATCGGTGAGGAAGCGGAAGTCCTGTTCGAAAAGGCGCCTCGTGGGAAGGCGATGCATGGTTTCACGAAAAACTATATCCGTGTGGAACTCTCGCCTGCTGAAGCACGGGAAGAATATGATAATCAGTTGATACGGGTTCGTTTGGGTGGTTTCAACCACGACAAATCAGCCTTACGAGTAGATAGAGGCAAATCTATATAATCCTCTCCCTAAACAGGGAGAGGCTGGGAGAAGGTCTTTAAATATATAATAATGTACGCGCGCATGGAGAAACTGGCAATTGTGATATTAAATTGGAACGGTCGGAAGATGATGGAGCAGTATCTGTCGTCTGTTGTCAACTACTCCCGTGACGATGCGACGGTCTATGTGGCAGATAATGCGTCGAGCGATGACTCCGTAGAGTGGCTCAAAAACCATTATCCTGAAGTTCGTCTGATATGCTTGGAACAAAACTGGGGATTCGCAGAAGGATATAACAAGGCTTTGGCACAAATTGATGCTGAATACTATCTGTTGTTGAACTCTGATGTGGAGGTAACGCACCATTGGTTGCAACCTCTGTTGGAGTTTATGGACAACCATCCGGAAGTGGCCGCCTGTCAGCCGAAGCTGCTGTCTGTAGCCGACAAAGACAGTTTTGAATATGCGGGAGCGAGTGGGGGATACCTCGACCGTTATGGTTATCCGTTCTGTCGTGGACGTATCTTCGATACCGTAGAGAAAGATATGGGACAGTATGATCAGCCTACGGAAATCTTGTGGGCAACCGGGGCTTGTCTGATGATTCGTCGGAGCGACTATTGGGAGGCCGGGGCTTTGGACGGTCGTTTCTTCGCACATAATGAGGAGATTGATCTGTGCTGGCGGCTGAATATCCGTGGACGTAAGATTTATGTCCTTCCAGACAGTCAGGTTTATCATGTCGGTGGGGGAACGCTTCCGAAAAACAATCCTCGCAAGACCTTCCTGAATTTCCGCAATAACCTGACGATGTTATATAAGAATCTGCCAGAAGAAGATCTCCGTCCGGTGATGTGTGTCCGTTGGTGGCTGGATTATCTCGCCGCTTTCCAGACGCTGCTGATGAAGGGGCATGTAGGTGATTTCAAGGCAATCTTCCGTGCACGACATGCATTCAAACGATGGCGTCATGAGTTTGATGAGGACCGTAAAAAGATTCAGGCATCAAGGACTGACCATCACTCGATGCCTGAACGTAAACCGTATGCAATCCTTTGGCACTATTATGCGAAAGGACGGAAATCTTATTCCCAACTTTAGTTTCTTGCTCCTTCTCTCCTTACTCCTTCTCTCCTTCAAAAAGTTTCCCCACAACCACCGGCGCCTCAAGTTCTTTCCGCCATTCCTTCAAGAACTGGAACCACTCTTTGTCGTTGTGGTAGCCAAAGGTCTCGTTGGCACTGCCATACACCAAGTTATAATGTAAATGGTTTCCTGCTGGCTTGACAACAAATGCATAGTTGTCTTTGTTGGCAGGCTCCTCACTTACCCGTATCTGCTTGGGTATATAGATGCCCATGCCGACGGTCTCACGGGGATGGGCAATCGAGTCTTTCGCTCCGGCAGGGAAGTCGGTTCCCCAAAGACCGCGCAGACCGTCTTTGTCGCTGAACTCTTTGGAGTCTTTGACGTTGATAAGGCCAGTAGAAAACAGTTTTCCTGTCATGTCCTTGTTGAACAGCACATCTACATCCACATCACGGTGACCGGCATAGAGGGTATAGCGGATGGTCATGTTCAGACGAGGTTCATCGGCTTGATACCTCCATCCGCGGTCTTCGACCTCCACGATGGTACGGACAGGACCGGTAGCGATGATGCGCTGAGCACGTACAAGCACATCGTCAATCATCGTGGGCTGTGTGCCGTCCCATCCTCGGAAAGCACCCAGACCAAAGGTGTTGCCTACCCACAGTACATCGTCACCGTATCCCTGCGCCTTCTGTTCGTCCAGAGTATAGAACTGTGTCTCTTTCAGTTCCAGGCGTTTTTGGAATTTTCCATAAAGGTCCAGTGTCTGACGCTTGTCAAAATACACCCTGATGGCAATCAGTTCACTTTCAAAGGCGATACCATGATGATGAACCAAATGGTAGGGATCTTGCGTGTCTGGTGTTACGCTGATCTCCTGCAGGTAGATATCCTGCTGATTCTTCACCTTTACCTTTGGGTTGCGCAACATCAACTCAGCAAAGGTACGGGGCTGATAGTAACACGGGTCGTCATGACTGTTGAGAACAACCTGAAAGACTTTTTTTTCTTTCTTTTTCAGGTCTGTAACGAAACACAATTCATCATTGTGTCCATCTCTGTTCAGGTCATCAAGCTGTGAAGGAATCTCCACACCGTCGATGGTTACCTTTGCCATCGTATAGGACTGACTGTCGTCAATGGGAATCACAACCGGTACATCAGTCCTGTTCTGTGCGATTGGGTTTTTCACTTCCACCTCAAAAGTGGTCTGCGCACTGCTGATTCCCACGCATAATAAGAAAAATGAAAGGAAGAGGTTTCTTGTATTCATAATCGTTCAATATCTATAACAGCTTGTTTGGTTATTGCCAACTTATTGGCAAAGTTAAGAAAAATATGATAAAGCAAACCATATTATGGTATAATAGGTTCTGAAAAGAACTAAATTTTCAACAAATTAAAGTTAAAATACACTTTTTGAGCCTTATTTTTAACTTTTTTAGCGAATTGTTTGGTTTTTTAAATGCTTTTAATTACTTTTGCAACCGATATAGATGAATCAGCAGACGCTTTGAAAAAGATATACGGCATATTATTATTGGTGTTGCTCGTGTGTGTGGCTTGTGAATTCAAGCTCAGACCGAATGAGGACGATGGACAGTCGCCCCTCATAGAGGTTCGTCGCTTCGACCGACTGGAATACCGTTATCTGACAACGGCTGATTTCTCGGCTTTACAGGAGATGAATATGGAATATCCGATGGAGACGCGTATGCTGTTTGAGGATATCCTCCGACTGGGATCAGTAAAAGACCCGGAGATTCATTCCAAATTCCTCAAACTGTATCAAGACCCGAAATTGCAAACGCTCTTGTCGGATGTGGAGTCGGAATATGCCAATATCGATGATTTGGACAAAGACTTCAACAATGCTTTCACAAGGTTGAAGAAGTGGCTGCCAGATATGGAGATACCTGAGATATACGCACAGATCTCTGCCTTGGATCAGAGTGTAATCATCGGCAATCAGTCGTTGGGTATCTCATTGGACAAATATATGGGTAAGGATTATCCGCTCTATCAGGAGTATTACTCTGATGCTCAGTGTACGCAGATGACACGCGAGATGATTCTTCCTGATGCCCTGAGCTTCTATCTGGTCAGTCAGTATCCGTTGAAGGATTTTGAAAGTCGTCCACAGTTGGAGCGAGACCTCCACATGGGCAAAATCCAATGGGTGGTTAATCAGGCTTTGGGCCGACAGGTGTTCCGTTCGAAATATGTGATGGCTGTTGACCGTTTCATGAAGTCGGGTCGTCATGTGTCGTATGACGAACTATTGAAAATGGCAGATTTCTCAGGTTTCAAACTATAGCGCTTTCTTTCCTTGATAAGCACCCATTTGTTTTAGGTGTTTTTCAAGCCGATGGGTAAACTCATAGTTTTTGAGTCCCCATTTTGGTGCGATAAGCAGGTTTGCCGGCGATTGGCTGACAAACCTTTCCAGCACCAAGTCAGGACGTAGCCATTGGATATATTCTGTGATGAGATCCAGGTATTCTTCCACACGATACACATGAAAAGGCTGCTCCTGATATAGCTGTGCCAACTGGGTGCCGCGGATAATCTGCATCTGGTGGATTTTCAGAATATCCAAAGGCAACGATGATATGAGTGGTGCCTGTCGGATGCTTTCTTCCGCATCCTCACCCGGAAGACCTAAGATGATATGGCCTCCCGTGAGGATACCTCTTTTGGTAGTCGCTTCAACAGCACGTCTGACACAGTCGAAATCATGTCCGCGATGGATGCGTCGTAGCGTCTCATCATTGGCAGACTCAATACCGTATTCTATGAGAAGAAAAGGTGATGGGTGTTGGGTGGTGGGTGATGGATGTTGAAGGTTAGCCAATGCATCCAGGAGTTCCTCACTGACACAGTCGGGACGGGTGCCGATGACCAGTCCGACAACATCTTTTACGGCAAGCGCTTCACGATACATCCGCATCAGCTGCTCGGTTGGGGCGTATGTATTTGTATAGGCTTGGAAATAAGCCAGGTATTTCATCGTGGGATATTTGCGGGAGAAAAATGCCTTGCCGTCTTCCAACTGTTGTGTGATGCTCTTCTCCTTGTTGCAGTATGCGGGGTTAAACGTCCGGTTGTCACAATAGATACAACCGCCAGTACCAATTCGTCCGTCACGGTTGGGACAGGAAAACCCCGCATCCACAGAGATTTTCTGCAGCCGGAAAGGGTAGCGCCTGCGTATCCACGTGCCGAAGTCGTTATAAAATTGCTCCATCGTTTGCAAAGGTAGAAAAAAAATCCTACCTTTGCAAACGATGAAACGATTAATGATACTTACAGCTTGTTGGGTGATGGGCTTGCTGACAATACAGGCAGGCGAACCACTGACGATAACAGACGTGACAGGGAGTGCTTTCCGTGCTGAAAGGGTATCGGGCATCAACCCGATAACAGGTACAAACGAATATGCACAGATCAGTCAGGACGGTCGTAAAATCGAGAAATACTCTTTCAAAACAGGGAAGAGAACTGGTGTCTTGTTCGACATGGACCAGGTGGGTGAGCAGATAGAGGACTTCGACGACTATGAAATGTCGGCCGACGGACAGACGCTGCTGATACAAACGAAGACAGAACGTATCTATCGACATTCGTTTACGGCGGAGTACTATATCTATAAGGTGAAGGAGAAAAGCCTGACACCTCTCTCTCCGAACGGTCCGCAGCAGGTGCCGACATTCTCTCCCGACGGACAGCACATTGCTTTTGTCCGTGCCAATAATATCTTTGTCACCGACGGACAGACAGAACAGCAGGTTACATTAGACGGTGTATTCAACAAGGTAATCAACGGCATTCCTGACTGGGTCAACGAAGAGGAATTCTCTTTCAATAATGCGATGGCATGGGGTGCCGACGGTAACACATTGAGTTGGATACGCTATGACGAAACTCATGTCAAGACTTATGCCTTGCAGATGTTCAAGGGTGATCATCCGTCATACGACGAGTATGCAGACTATCCCGGTGAGTATGCTTATAAATATCCGAAGGCAGGACAGGACAACGCGGTCGTATCAGCTTGGAGCTATGAACTCAAAAGTGGGACGACCAGAAAGTATAATCTTCCATTGGATGCAGACGGCTATATTCCACGAATCAAAACGACGCAGCAGCCGGACCGGATCGTACTCTACACCATGAACCGGCATCAGGACTGTCTACGCCTCTATTCAGCAACACCTTCTACAGGTGAATGCAAGTTGCTCATCGAAGAAAAGAGCGATTGCTATGTGAAAGAAGAAGCGATGGAGAATATCATCGTGGGGAAGAATACGATTCTCCTGCCCAGCGACCGTGATGGCTATATGCACCTCTATCTCTATGATTTCAATGGCAAGCTAATCCAACAGGTGGAACAAGGCGACTATGATGTGACGACTGTATATGGGTTGGATGAGAATACGGGGAATATCTATTTCCAGTCGGCATCTCCAACACCAATGAACAGAGAGGTGTACCAGGTGGATAAGAATGGCTACAAAATGTTGTTGACGCCTCGTAAGGGATGGAACAATGCTGTTTTCTCTGGCGATTATGTTTATTTTGTCAATACCTGGAGCGACCGCCAGACACCATACGTTTATACGGTTTGCCAACAGTCCGGTAAAACACTGCGTACCATCATCGATAATCAGGAGGTGAAAGAGAAATTTGTTTCAGCAGGCATACCCCAGAAGGAGTTCTTCCAGTTTACAACGGGTGAAGGACAAACACTCAACGGATGGATGATGAAACCCATCGACTTCGATGCCCATCAAAAATACCCGGTCATCATGTATCAGTATGGTGGTCCCGGCAACCAGCAGGTGATGGATTCTTGGAGTATCGGTTCGATGGGAAACGGTGGACTGTATGATGCCTACCTTACCCAACGCGGCTTCATCGTTGTCTGTGTAGATGGTCGCGGCACCGGTGGTCGCGGCAGCGCATTCGAAAAGTGTACCTATCTGCGTCTGGGAGATTTGGAATCGAAAGATCAGGTGGAAACGGCGCTATGGCTGGGCAGTCAACCATATGTTGATGCGGATCGTATTGGTATCTGGGGATGGAGTTTCGGAGGTTTCAATACGCTGATGTCGATGAGCGAAGGGCGACCGGTCTTCCGTGCAGGTGTAGCGGTGGCTCCCCCGACAAACTGGAAATACTATGATAGCATCTATACAGAACGATACATGCGTACCCCTCAGGAGAATCCGGACGGATATGCCGTGAACCCTATCCAGCGTGCCGAGCAGTTACATGGTGCCTTGTTGATTTGTCACGGCACGGCAGATGACAATGTTCATCCGCAAAATACGTATGAATATGTGGAAACATTGGTGCAGGCAGATAAAGATTTCAAGGAAAATCTCTATACAAACCGTAACCACAGCATCTACGGCGGTAACACCCGCACCCATCTGCTGCGGCAAATCGCCCAGTTCTTCGAACAGGAACTAAAATAATTAAATGATACTCCCTTCCATTTGGGAGGGGCCGGGGGTGGGGTCATTCTATAATCCCCGCTTTCAGCCATTGGTCAACCAGCGTCTGGCTGTCTGCCAATGCGGTGGCCTCGTCCACTTCGTACTGCTCTGTCAGAAGTGTGGCAAGTTCTTCTGTGGAAAACTGTTCCTTGTCTTGAATGGCCTGCCACAAGTAGGCAGAACTCTCATTCATGCTGATGATACTGCTGAAATCGATATTCTCAATGCCGTCAGCAACAATGATATTCTCTCCGCAAATCTGACGAAGTTTAAAACCTTTTTTTGCTTTCATATTTTTAATTTGTTATTTCATCATTTCCTTACGATTCTCAACCAAATTCTCCGATAGAACGCCAACAGATAACGGCGAATAGGGTAGAGACGCATCCAGATCCATGAGTAGATGCGCCATTTCCGACCGTCTGTCCGGTCAAGCGTATCTCTTCCTTTTCGATAGAAACCGATCACACCTCCTACAATATTCTCCAACCGACAGGTCTCGTTCGCCAGATTGCCGTCGCCCCGCAGGGTGACACGGTCGCCGGCGATGTCGATAATCCGGTGTAAGACAAAATGCTTCGGTGCAATCTCTGCCAATACAGGGTCTCCCACCTTCGGATGCTCCGGCTTGCAAAGCAATGCCTTGTCGCGGTTATCCTCCAGGAATGGTCTCATGGAGAAACCCCGCAACCGAAGGGTGACGGTGTGCCCCTCGTTGAGCATCTTCACCACTTCCGGAAGGAACTCCGCATTGGGGAATTGTATTTCTGTTATTTTGAGATGGCTTGTTGACATATTCTCGCAGCTTCTTCGTTGGGCAGACAGTGCAGGGTATAGATGCCTGTTGTTTCGACAATCCTGGTGATGGTGTTACAGATCTCGTTGTAGATCTCCGTGTCCCATTTCATGGCTGAACACGCTGGCAACACCGAGGCGAAAGCCTCTATCGGTGGCAGCTTCTCCACCCAGTTTTTGGGGGCGCGGTCAATACGGGTAATGGCACCCAAAGGTGCTTTCACATTCCGATAACAGGGGGTCTTTCCACTCCATGGCCCCCCATAGATATAGGGTTTTCCGTCAATAATGCGGATAATGGGGTTGTCGTCGTTCATCAGGTCGCTGCCAGGGATGTAGCGCAGCCACATGCTCACTTGTGTACTCTTGCCTGTTCCACTCTTTGCAATAAACGCATAGCCATAGCCATTGTTGCGCACCAGGGAGGCGTGGATGAGCAAAGTCTGTCGTCTGCTTCCTGCAAAAGCGAAAATCAACATCAAGGCGTTGTTCAGTCCGAACTTCCGCATGTCGAAGTTGCCATTCAGGGCACAGCGACACTGGGTGAAGGCTTTGTTACAGATAAGCAGACTGCAGTCTGCACCTTGGATGTCTTTGATGATATATTGATAACCGCCATCGTCTAACTTATCTACGATGGTGTCACCGTTCCCAGTATCAAAGGCACGGATGCGGGTACGATGTTCCTTCGGAACAGGTCGGATGGTATCGTCAACAGTCAAATGGAAGAACAGATCCCGGTCGTGCTTTTCTACCCTGAAGGGTTCAAACGATGACAGGAACCACATCCCGTTATGCTGTGATTCTTCAAACGTAATACTGATATTCAGTTCTGCAATCCTGAAAAGATGTGTGTTCCGCTCCATGCTGTGGCAAGTTCAATTCACTTCTTTCCCTTCTTTTTATCTTTCTTCGGTGCTTCTGTATAAATCTCATCAGGGGTTACTGCCGTGAAGGCGAAATCCTCTGATTTCAAATAGGTAACGAAGAAATCTCCCTTTTTCTTATCCGTATATTTTTTCTTCAGGTTCTCGTACTTCTTGTGAATATCTTTCTGCTTCAATGCATAGAACGTGACACAGGTGGGCGTCTGCTCACCTTTCTGCTTCAGGTAGTTCTGCAGTTGGTAGGAGTAGTCGTCTCTGTTTACCAGAAAACCACTCTTCGTATTCACCCATGCATCTTCAACCTTTTGAATGTCAGTCATATACACGGTGGAATCATTAAACGAAGCCGAGAAACCGAACATATATACGGCCGTCTTCTTGTCTTGTGCCATGCTACTGATGGATAAACCCAATAACATGACGAATAGCAATAAATATCTTCTTCTTTCCATTTCCAAACTAATAATTACTATTCCTCCCCTATACAGGGGGAAGGCTACGGGGGGCGAGCTTGCTCGGGATGGGTTAGGAGGGGTCTCTCTATTCTCCTAAATACGCTTTCAACACCTTGCTCTTGGTATTGCTACGCAGTTTCCGGATGGCTTTCTCCTTAATCTGGCGGACGCGCTCACGGGTGAGTCCGAACTTCTCGCCAATCTCTTCCAATGTCATCTCCGGTTCATTGATGCCAAAGAAGGCTTGGATGATATTCCGCTCACGGTCATTCAACAGGGCGAGGGCACGGTTGATTTCTTCACGAAGCGACTCCTTGACCAGCTCGTTGTCTGCCATCGGGGAGTCGTCGTTGGGTAAGACGTCCAGCAAACTGTTGTCTTCGCCATCTGCAAAAGGTGCATCCACAGACACGTGTCGCGAGTTCACCTTCATGGCATCGGCAATCTTTTCTTCCGGCAGATCTACCTTCTCCGCAATCTCGTTCACACTCGGACGGCGTTCGTTCTCCTGTTCAAACTTGTTCAGGGCACGGTTGATCTTACTGACAGAACTGACCTGGTTCAAGGGCAGTCTGACGATACGGCTCTGCTCAGCAATAGCCTGTAGGATACTCTGTCTAATCCACCATACCGCATAACTGATAAATTTGAATCCACGTGTCTCATCAAACTTCTCTGCGGCCTTCATCAGTCCGAGGTTACCTTCGTTGATGAGGTCGGGCAGACTAAGTCCTTGATTTTGATACTGTTTGGCAACGGAGACAACAAACCGCAGGTTCGCCTTTGTCAGCTTCTCCAAGGCTTCACGGTCACCTTTCTTAATCCGCTGCGCGAGTTCTACTTCCTCCTCCACAGACAAGAGTTCCTCGTGACCGATTTCTTGTAAATACTTATCGAGCGACTGGCTCTCACGGTTTGTAATAGATTTGGTAATCTTTAGTTGTCTCATTCAGTTGTCATTTTTAGCAGATGCAAAAGTACGCAAATTTTTTGAATACAACAAAATCAATACATTTTTTTTGCTACATACATATAAAATAAGGGAGTTGAAGGCTTTTTCATACACTTCAACTCCCTTAAAACTTATGTCACATATCACAATTCTCGACCCTCCCTTCGGGAGGGGGCAGGGTGGGTTTTATTCAATCGGTACTGCGAAGTACGCCTTCTTTCCTGTCGGCTGTAAGCCTTGAATCCAAAGGACAGACTCCTTACCGCCTGATACTTGCTTGACCACATCCTGCAGGTCTTCGATAGACTTAATCGGCTGGTCGTTGACTTTTTGGATGATGAAACCCTTGGTGACACCGGCTTCTTTCAAAGCACCGCTGTTCACTTTCGTCACCTCCAGACCATAATTGATGCTGAATTCCTGCTTCTGGGTGTCGGAGATGGGACGGAAGTTGCCGCCTAATACGTCAATGTCTGCTGCACCCTTGACCACCTCTGTGTTGCCCTTCGTGTTCTTGAGGGTGACAGTCTTGGTGATCTTCTTCTTGTCACGCAGGTAGGTGATTGAAATCTTATCTCCCGGACGTTTGCTGGCAAGGAACTCCTGCAGCTCGGTCATCTTCTTCACCTGTTTGCCGCCAACTTCAATGATGACGTCGCCTTCCTTCAGACCGGCATCCTCACCGGAACCGTTCTCATTGACTTTGGCAACATAGATACCCTCATGTGTACCCAGGTCCACAGTCTTGCCTTCTGCCTTCTGTGCATCGATATAGTTGTGTACATCGGTTCCCTGAATATCCAATACGGCACGCTGTACGGTTCCGTACTTCTTCAGGTCTTCTACCACCTTATTCATAATAGTGGTCGGGATGGCAAAACCGTAACCGCTGTAGGAACCTGTCTGTGAGTAGAGCATGGCATTGATACCAACCAACTCACCATTGGTGTTCACCAGGGCACCTCCGGAATTACCGGCATTGATGGCAGCATCCGTTTGAATGAAGCTCTCGACACCATTGGCACCCAGTCCGCGCGACTTGGCGCTGACGATACCGGCGGTGACGGTAGAGTTGAGGTTAAACGGGTTGCCGACAGCTAATACCCATTCGCCAACCTTCAGCTTGTCGGAATCACCGATAGGCAGGGTGGGCAGGTCTTTGCCACTGACCTTAATAAGGGCAAGGTCGGTGGTCTCGTCGGTACCGATGATGCGGGCAGAGAACTCCGTGTTGTCATTCAACGTCACTGTCAACTCGTCTGCACCATTGACCACGTGGTTGTTGGTAACGATATAGCCGTCAGCAGAAATAATCACACCACTACCGGAACCTTCTCGCTTCGGAGTCTGCACCTTTTGCTTGCGGGTGCCTCCGCCATTACCTGGATTTCCGAAGAAACCGAACGGATCGAAGAAATCGCCAAACGGGTCTTCTACCTCTACAGTCTTGGTCTTGGAGTTCTGCACATACTTGATGTGTACGACAGCCGGCAATGCCTTCTCTGCGGCATAGGTCAGATCAACGGGTTGTCCTGGTGCTTTGGCTGCACTTGCTTTCATGAATGCTCCTGCTGAAAAAGCAACGGCGACCACGCACATTGCAATCAGCAAATACTTAGAATACTTTTTCATCATTTTGTTATACCTTATTAATAGTTGTTTGTTCTTTCTACATGCACATTCCGTGCCATTCGCAAATGTCGCTGCAAATATAGACGCAAAAAATGTGAAACTGCCATTTTGTCTTAACAATTTATTCCCTTTTAACACTCCAATTTAACATATTAACGTCTCTTCAACAGATTCTCTTACCATTTTACATTCATTCATATTGTAAGAATCACTTAACGTCAACCTCTCCTGATACGGTGCTTCACGATTCCGTCGCGAAGAATAAAAAGATACGGTGCTTCGCGATTCCGTCGCGAAGAATAAAACATTTTCTTTGCATTCTCTTTGCTTATTCGGTTTTTTGCACTACCTTTGTCCCCGAAAGAGTGCTTCGGTCTGCCGCTGGCGCTTGGCGCGAGAGGAAAGTCCGGGCAGTATAGGGTACTCCACTTCCGAAAGTAGAAGCTATTGGTGACAGTAGGAGCCGGCAGAAGAAAACAACCGCCCCCCTTTTATTACGCATTTCGCATTACGCATTAAATAGGGGGTAAGGGTGAGAAGGTGGTGTAAGAGACCACCAGCTGACGGGTGATCGTCAGGCTGTGCCGTCTGGAGACTGCAAGTTCATGTAAACCGTCGTCCGAGGGTTGCCCGCCCGAAACTGTTCATCAGGTACGACGGAGGGTAGAATGCTTGAGTCATGGGGCAACTCATGATCTGGATAAATGGCAGACACCCTGCCCGTAAGGGTGGGGGACAGAACCCGGCTTATAGAAGCACTCCTTTTTGTATTGTCAAATAGTGAAATTGTCAAATAGTAAAATTGTCAAATTGTAAAATAATATGTCATTACCGGATTTTATGCAATACAAAGACAAATTCTCCAATACGGAATTTGTCAATAAGATAAGTCGCATCGCCAAACGGGCGGGTTCCAAACTGGTCTATGCAGCAATGATCCTGTATTATACCCTGCAGAATAATACGGTTTCCTTGAAAGACAAGGCGATTATCATCGGAGCGTTGGGGTATCTGATAAGCCCGTTAGACCTGGTGCCGGACGCCATTCCTATCGCTGGATTGGGCGATGATATGGCGGTGCTGATTTTCGTACTTCATAAGGTGTGGGGCAGCGTATCGGATGAGGTTCGTGAGAAAGCCAAGGCTAAATTATCGCAGTGGTTTGATGAGGATGAACTGAAAGCGGCTGATGATTTATTCAATGACGACCCAACGGAAAATCCCGTTTAATTGTAAAAGTATTTGCAAGGATTTGTAATCGCAGTTGTATTGGTTTGTGCCGTATCGTATGCAAGTTATCGTATATGGTTGGCGCTGAAAACGACCAACGACCCCTGTGCTGGTTGTGCGGGCTGTCCGATGCGTGAAATCAAACGGCAACAGAAACAACCGGGATTTCATAGGAAATTCGATTGCCATCATAAAAAAATGAGGTAAAAATTTGGTTGTTTGAAATAAAACAATTACCTTTGCACCCGCAAAATCAAAATGGTGCCTTGGATGAGTGGCTTAGTCAACGGTCTGCAAAACCGTCTACGGCGGTTCGAATCCGCCAGGCACCTCTCTCATGCGGAACTTCTTCGGAGGTTTCGCTTTTTTGTGACGAAAATATATATATTTTCGGCAAATTATTTTTTCGATTAAGATTTTTTATTTAACTTTGCAGCGCATTAAGGCGATTAAGAGATTCTGCGAGATATCACAGACCCCTATATAAAACACGCAAGTGTTTGAAAACCAGAATGTTCTTTGTGGATACAAAAAGGGGCGACATGTCTCTACGGCGGTACCGAATAATCTTTAAGATGCGTCATACAAATTCCAGAAACTACTG
>CADBAP010000011.1 GCA_902792685.1 uncultured Prevotellaceae bacterium | reverse complement strand
CTTTCGGTCATCAAAAGGATAGCTTTTGGTCGGTAAAAGGTGACGTTTTGGAAGATAAAAGCTATGCTTTTGCAATGCGTAATGCATAATGCGTAATGCGTAATTGAAAAGAATTGACACATGCCAAAACCTCTACCAGAATCATTGATTCCATACAACAAACGGCTTTTTTGATTATTTCACACGCCAAATGATGGGGATTCGAAAAAACTGCGTATCTTTGACCTTCGGTCGAAGATACTTGCGTTCGACAAAAAATAAATGAGATTTATTTTGTATTGTGCTCACTTATTGCATAAATTTTTCACGTTCGGAAAAGAAATATTCTTTCTTTTCGCTCACTTAATCAAAATTTTCGTATCTTTGCAAAATAAATAAGGAGAAAAATATGAAAAGGAGATTATTAACCATGATACTGGCTGTCATCGGAATGGTGGCGGCATCAGCACAGGATAAAGAGCCGAAAGAGCCGGTAGGTCCGTTGCTCAATCTGAGCTGCTCAGGACCGGAGGCCAGTTACGAGATTATCACGCACGAGATTGTCAAAGATCAGATCAGGAGGTATTCGCACCCGATTATGAGAGTGAAGGAATACAACGGTACCGATGTGGTATCGAAATGGAAATTCAATATCGAAGAGGCGGACCTCGAACAACTTCGGCTACAGCTTCATAAGGCAAAGATGTGGAAACAGAACGGCTACGAACCGAAGAATCCGCCACGCGGCGCCAGTCTGTGCGGATTCAAACTGCTGTATGAAATGGATCAGGAGGTGTCGATGTGCTTTGCCGACCCGAAAGAGAACAAGAAGGTGACGGAGGCTTACAACATCGTGAACGACTTCTGCAGGAATCTGGCGGAACAGCATCCTCCCAAGCAGCGTGCCGACCTGATTTATGCGAGCTGTGCTGCTACCCATCACGGCGGATTGGGCAAAGACTTCTACGAAATGTATAACGACCCAGGCACCAAGCCGAAGATTTTATCGGCATTTCGGTATAACACGCCTGAATATACTAAAAAGGAGTATCCTATTACGGATGAAGTGGTGAAGGGGTTGCAGGAAAAACTCTACAAGATTGACCTCGAAGAAATCAGGGGTTACAACATTGATGAAATGATGACGGGCGGCACCACTTACCGCGTACACCTGGAGTTTGCCGACGGCGACCAGATTACTGCTGAGTGGTTCACCCACGAACCGCTGCCTGAGGCTGTTGCAGTTTACTCAACCATCGAGAATTATATAGGAAATGTTATTAAGGAAATGGTAAAAAAGTAAAAAAATAAGAATTATGGACTTTCAAGAAATCAACGAACAATTCAATCAGAGATTTAATCAGGGTACTAAATCCATTGAAGACCGCAACCGCGAATTTGAAGCATCACAAGCACTGCCTGTGCTGATGCGCAAAGTATATACGTGGATGTGCCTCGCACTGGGCATCACGGCGCTCACCGCCTATGGTGCAGCCAACTCGCCTACGATGATGGAAATCATCTACAGCAACCAGATTTTCTATTTCGGCCTCATCCTCGCTGAACTGGGACTGGTGTTCTATATCTCTGCACGACTGGAGAAGATATCGCTGACAACCGGCACCTTGCTGTTTGCTCTTTATTCAGCACTCAACGGACTGACGCTGGCGGTCATCCTATTCGCCTACAGTCCAATGGTGATTGCGAAAACATTCCTCGTAACAGCTGGCACCTTCGGCGCGATGGCGTTTGTGGGATACACCACCAAGCGCGACCTGTCGAATTTTGGAGGTCTGCTGATAATGGCACTCATCGGCATCATCATCGCTTCTGTGGTGAACATCTTCATCAAGAGTGAAACCTTCGATCTGATTATCTGCTATGTCGGCGTCATCATCTTCGTGGGACTGACCGCCTGGGACGTACAGAAGATCAAGACGATGCTGCAGTTGAGCGGCGATGTGGGTGAGGCAGGACAGAAAATAGCCCTCAGAGGTGCGTTGGCTCTCTATCTCGACTTCATCAACCTGTTCCTCTACCTCCTCCGTATTTTCGGAAGAAACAAATAACCTTTCAAAAGAGGGAGTTAAAGAGGAAGTTAAAGAGGGAGTTAAAATGGAAGCTATAGACCTTTGGTCTAGGACGTTAGTTTCTCCATTTGCAGATTCTATCGTCCACGAGCAAAGCGAAATTAACTTCCATGAGCAAAGCGAATTAACTTCCACTTAAATTTTTATACGGATTTATTTGGTTGGTTGCATAAAAATACGTAATTTTGCAGCCGATTTGAATAAATATACGACAAAATGAAGGTAAAAAACAGTAGAATGGAAGCCCTGAAGATGCTGATTTCCAGTCAGGAATTAAGCTCTCAGGAAGAGGTATTGCAGGCTTTAGAGAAAGAAGGATTCAAACTGACGCAGGCCACATTGAGCCGCGACTTGAAACAACTGAAGGTTGCCAAAGCGCATTCGATGAACGGAAAGTACTTCTATGTATTACCCAACGAGGCAATGTACAAGCGTGTCACCTCACCACGAACAGCACGTGAGATGCTGCAGACGAGCGGATACCAGTCAATCAACTTCTCTGGCAACATGGCTGTCATCAAGACACGCCCAGGATATGCCAGTTCCATTGCCTACAACATCGACAATGCAGGTTTTCAGGAAGTCATTGGCACCATCGCTGGCGATGATACCATCTTCATCGTCATCCGCGAAGGCGTACGGGAAGAGGATGTCATCCTGAGTCTGAGCATCGTCATACCCGAATTGAGGAAATAGTTCAAGAGTTCAAGGAGTTCAAGGAGTTTAAGGAGTTCAAGATTAAACATATCATGGAAGAAGAAATTAAAGTATTGGTAGCCGACGCCTCGCACGAGAAATATGTCGATACCATCCTTAAAACAATAGAAGACGCTGCAAAAGACCGCGGTACGGGTATCGCCAAGCGTACCCATGAATACCTTGCCACAAAGATGCGGGAAGCAAAGGCTGTGATCGCGCTCAGCGGTGACCGTTTTGCTGGTTTCAGTTACATTGAAACATGGGGCAACAAGAGCTATGTAACAACGAGTGGATTGATTGTTCATCCGGATTTTCGCGGAAAAGGTATTGCCAAAAAGATCAAAGACATGACCTTCTCGCTGGCTCGTATGCGTTGGCCGCACGCCAAAATCTTCTCGCTGACGAGTGGAGCAGCAGTGATGGCCATGAACACCCAATTAGGATATAAGCCTGCGACATTTGCCGACTTGACCGATGATGAGGCGTTCTGGCGAGGATGCGAGGGCTGTGTCAACGTCGATGTACTACATCGCACAAACCGCAAATATTGCATCTGCACAGCGATGTTGTTTGACCCAGAAGAACACCTGCCTGCAAAAATCCCTGAGGAAGTGATAGTACGCATCACGAAACTTGAACGGAAAGAAGCAGAAAAGGAGCTTTCGAAGTAACAAAACCAACAAGAATTATCACAAACGAACAACTAATAATATAAAAGGTATAAGAATATGGAGCAGAAAAAGAAAGTTGTCGTTGCCTTTTCAGGCGGTCTCGACACATCATACACCGTCATAAAACTGGCGAAAGAGGGTTATGAAGTTCATGCAGCATGTGCCAACACGGGCGGATTCAGCGCAGAACAGTTGAAAACCAACGAGGAGAATGCTTACAAGTTGGGTGCCACGAAGTATGTGACACTCGATGTAACACAAGAATACTACGAGAAATCGCTGAAATACATGATCTTCGGTAATGTACTGCGCAACAACTGCTACCCTATCAGCGTCAGCTCTGAGCGTATCTTCCAGGCAATTGCGATTGCCCGTTATGCCAACGAAATCAAGGCTGATGCGATTGCTCACGGCTCTACAGGCGCTGGTAACGACCAGATCCGTTTTGATATGACCTTCCTCGTGATGGCACCTGGCGTGGAGATTATCACCATCACCCGTGACCAAAAGCTGACCCGTAAGGAAGAAGTGGATTATCTGAACGAAAACGGATTCTTTGCTGACTTCACCAAACTGAAGTATTCATATAATGTAGGTATCTGGGGAACAAGTATCTGTGGCGGCGAACTGCTCGACCCTACACAGGGATTGCCCGAAGAAGCATACCTGAAACATGCCACACAGCAAGAAGAAACGCTGCTGAAGATTCAGTTCGAGAAAGGTGAAATCGTAGCTGTCAATGGCGAATCGTTCGACGATAAGGTGAAAGCCATCCAGAAGATCGAGGAGATTGGTGCATCATACGCCATCGGTCGTGACTGCAATGTGGGTGATACGATTATCGGTATCAAAGGACGTGTAGGCTTCGAGGCGGCTGCACCTAAACTCATCATCGAGGCACACCGACTATTGGAGAAATCGACGCTGTCGAAATGGCAACAGTACTGGAAAGACCAAGTAGCCAACTGGTACGGAATGTTCCTGCATGAGAGTCAGTATCTGGAGCCTGTGATGCCAGACATCGAGGCGATGCTCACCTCTTCACAAAGAAACGTTACGGGTACCGCTATCCTCAAGCTCCGTCCCTACGGATTTGAAACGGTTGGTATCGACAGCGACAACGACCTGACGAAGTCGAAGCTGGGTGAATACGGGGAAACTCAGACGGGATGGACGGCCGATGAAGCAAAAGGCTTCATCAAGGTTTCTTCCACACCACTGAGAGTTTATTATGGAATACATCCGAATGAGAGGTAACCCCCTCCCAACCCTCCCCGAGGGGAGGGCTTGCACAACACTTTACAATGGCGAAAAACGACGGATTGTACAATACAGCATCACCTGACAGGTATGTCCTTCTGAAGGAATTTGCCCATAAGAACAAGCAATTTGCTACTGAAGCAGAGTTACTACTGTGGGAACATATTCGTGCAAAACGATTAGCAGTAAAATTCAACAGACAGCACATAATCGGTGATTATATTGTGGATTTCGTTTGTATTGAAAAGAAACTTGTCGTAGAAGTAGATGGAGGGTATCACTCTGAGTACGAACAGATAAAGAAAGATGAACTCAGAACTGAGCACCTGAACGGAATGGGGTACAACGTTATCAGGTTCTCTAACGAAGAAATATTAGGAAACATTCTTGAAGTTGTCAATAAAATCAAAGATAAAATAAATGAGTAATATTAATGATACAGGGATAGCTTCCCTCCCCTCGGGGAGGGTCAGAGTGGGGGTTTTAGGTGCTGCAGGCTATACGGGTGGTGAACTCATTCGTCTGCTACTCAACCACCCGCAGGCTGAGATTGTCTTTGCCAACTCAGAGAGCAATGCCGGCAATCTCGTCAGCGACGTCCATGAAGGACTGATTGGTGATACGGATCTGAAGTTCACCGACGAGATGCCATTCGAGCAGGTGGATGTGGTATTCTTTTGCTTCGGACACGGGAAAAGTCGTGAGTTTCTTCAAAATCATAAGATTCCATCGAATGTAAAAATCATCGATTTGGCACAAGACTTTAGAGTGACCCCACCCCAACCCTCCCAAGGGGAGGGAGAGGGAACCCAGGGCGTTCTTCCCCCCATTGGGGGGATTGAGAGGGGGGCTTGGGTTTATGGTCTTCCTGAAATCAATAAGGAAGAGATACAAAGCGCACAGCATCTGGCCAATCCTGGCTGCTTCGCTACCTGTATTCAACTCGGTCTGCTGCCTGCAGCGCAGATGGGTATCATCAACGATGATGTAGCCGTAAACGGTATCACCGGTTCTACGGGTGCTGGTCAGAAACCTGGTGCTACCACCCACTTCTCGTGGCGTAACAACAACTTGAGCACCTACAAGGCTTTCAACCACCAACATCTGCACGAAATCTGTCAGAGCCTGAATCAGGTACGGCCGGAAAAATCGTCGTATATCACGTCTCCTATTGGCAACCAACAGGCTCCACTCCCTTTGGGAGGGGACGGGGGTGGGGTTTGCTCCATCGATTTCATTCCTTATCGCGGAGATTTCGCTCGCGGCATCTTCGTGACGGAAGTGGTGAAGACGGATAAACCACTGGAAGAAATCGTAGCTTATTACAAAAACTTCTATCAGGATGCCGCCTTCACCCACTACAGCGACAAGCCCATCGACCTGAAGCAGGTTGTGAACACCAATAAGGCGCTGGTACATGTGGAGAAATTCGGTAACAAGCTACTCATCACCTCCGCGATTGACAACCTCCTGAAAGGTGCTGTAGGACAGGCCGTTCAAAACATGAATATCATGTTTGGCATCGATGAAACCGCCGGTTTACGACTAAAAGCAAGTGCATTTTAAGCAATAACGAACTTCAAAACCATACCATCATGAAAAGAAAACTTTTGATAACAATGATTCTGTTCGCCATCACGCTGACGGCTACGGCTCAGAATGACAACCAGATGAGTGCACTCATCAGTCTGTCGAACAAATTTACCTTGATCAAATGGGACCAGCAAGATAGCAAGACATGGTATGCTGTCATGAGTCATCCTGTTAGCTACTATAACTACTATGCAGTAACAGGCAAAAACATCAGACCGAAGAACAGAGACGTCAACGATGTGATCACTGGAGGTGTTGACAGGGAAAAGTTTGCAGCCAAGGCAAGCAGTCTGTATAGCGGGATGTTTTTCCATGTAGCCACAGCAACAGAACTGCAGCGCGCACTGGCCAAGCACTATAATATCTCAAGTGAAAACGGTCCGTACAGCTGCGCCACCAGCGGTTTCTATCTCGCCTGCGACTACAAGACCTACAAGCGCATGAAGCTAAAGGTGAAGGAATACCTCGAGGAAAAGAAAAGTGGTAAGACCGTCAAGAAAGTAAAGAAAACGAAAAATGGCACCAAGATTAGAAGGGGCAAAAGAAAAGTCACACCTGGTGCTGTAGGATAAGACCATAAAATAATTACAAAACAGGAATGAAACTATTTGATGTATATCCTTTGTTCGATGTCAACATCGTGAAGGGCAAAGGTTGCAAGGTTTGGGATGAGAAAGGACAGGAATACCTGGATCTTTATGGTGGTCATGCTGTTATCAGCATCGGACACGCTCACCCTCACTATATAGAAAAGGTAACGGAACAGGTCAGCAACTTGGGATTCTACTCCAATTCCGTCATCAACAAACTGCAGGTGGAACTGGCTGAACGATTAGGACGCATCAGTGGCTACGACGACTATCAGCTGTTTCTCATCAACAGTGGTGCAGAAGCCAACGAGAATGCGTTGAAGCTGGCTTCGTTCACCAATGGACGCAAACGGGTCTTGTCGTGCGAGAAAGCCTTTCATGGTCGTACAAGTCTGGCTGTCGAGGTAACAAACAATCCGAAAATCATCGCACCTATCAACGATAATGGTCATGTCACCTATCTGCCACTGAACGACCTGCCTGCATGGGAAGCTGAACTGGCAAAAGGCGATGTGTGTGCCGTCATCTTGGAATGTATCCAAGGTGTTGGCGGCATCCGTCTGGCAACGAAAGAATTTGCACAAGGTTTACAGGCAGCCTGCAAGAAATACAACACCATACTCATCTGTGACGAGATACAATGCGGATACGGACGAAGCGGAAAGTTCTTTGCCCACCAGTGGCTGGATATCCGTCCTGATATCATCACCGTTGCCAAAGGCATCGCCAACGGATTCCCGATGGGCGCCGTTCTCATCTCACCAGAGTTCAAACCTGTCTATGGACAACTCGGCACCACTTTTGGCGGCAACCATCTGGCTTGTGCTGCAGCATTGGCCGTTCTCGATGTGATGGAGCAAGACGGACTGGTGGAGAATGCCCACCTCGTAGGCGAATACCTCATCGAACAACTGAAGAAGCTGAAAGAAACAGAACCGCATATCACAGATGTCCGCGGACGCGGTATGATGATTGGTATCGACCTCGATATTCCCCACAAGGATGTTCGTTTGCCGCTCATCTACGAGAAGCACTGTTTCACAGGCTGTGCCGGCACCAACGTCCTACGTCTGCTGCCGCCGCTCTGTCTGAGTAAAGATGAAGCGGATGCCTTCCTCGATAAATTCAAACAGGTGTTGGGATCTATCTAACGGAATATCGATATGTCGACATGACGATATGTCGAACTGTCGAAACAACGATATAACGAAATTAATAACAACAAAATATGAAAATAGCAATTATTGGAGCAGGCGCGATGGGTGGCGCAACAGCAGAAGGACTCTTAAACAGCGGTCTTCTCAACGCTGCCGACATCACCATATCAGATCCCTGTCAGCACATCCTCGACAAGTTTGCCCTGAAGGGAACGAGTATCACAACAGACAACCAGGCGGCCATCGCACAAGCAGATATCGTAATGGTATTCGTAAAACCCTGGCTGGTACAACAGGTGTTGACTGGTATCCGTCCTGTTTTCAAACCGCAACAGCAACGCCTCATCGTCATCGCTGCACGTGTATCATCGGCACAGATAGCCGAATGGATGGGATTCACACAGGAAACATTCTTCCTCTGCATCCCCAATATTGCTATTGCACAACAACAGTCAATGACATTCCTCGTACCTGTTCACGCTACTGACGAGGAGACCAGTCAGGTGAAAGCACTCTTCGATGAATTGGGTGAGACCATCCTCACCGACGAACAGCATCTGGCAGCAGGTACCACCCTCGCCTCTTGCGGTATTGCCTATGCGATGCGCTATATCCGCGCTGCAGCAGAAGGTGGTGTAGAACTGGGCTTCAAGGCCGATGATGCCAAAAGCATCGTGATGCAAACCATGAAAGGTGCTGTAGGACTGTTGGAGGCAACAGGTATACATCCTGAGGCAGCTATCGACCTGGTGGCAACTCCCGGCGGTGTTACCATCAAGGGACTTAACGAAATGGAACATGCTGGTTTTACTTCCGCTGTTATCAAAGGATTAAAAGCTGGCGCTAAATAATAATCGGAGTAATCTAGGAAGGCCTAGGAGAACCTAGGAAAGCTTAGAAAAGCCTAGAAAAGCCTAGAAATCAGAAAAATCAAAAAATATGGTAGACGAACAATTGAAACAAATTGGTGAACGTCTGCGTGGACTGCGCGACGTTCTTGACCTCACTCCGGAAGAGGTTGCTGAAACCATCGGAATCGATGTAGAGAAGTACTACAAAATAGAGAACGGAGAGGGTGACATCACCATCTCCAACCTCATGAAGATTGCCCATAAATACGGTATCTCCGCTGAAGAACTGATGTTTGCAGAAGCACCTCGCATGAAGTCTTATTCCGTTGTCAGAAAGGGACAAGGCATGAGTGTGGAGCGCACGAAAGCATACAAATATCAGAGTCTGGTCAGCGGATTTGTCGGTCATAAGGCTGATGTCTTCATTGTAACTGTTGAACCCAAGCCTGGAGCACGTACCATCTACAAGAATACGCATGCAGGACAGGAGTTCAACCTCGTACTGGAAGGAAAGATGGAACTCTACATCGGTGGCAAGACCATCATTTTGGAAGAAGGTGACAGCATCTACTTCGACTCCACCAAGCCACACGGCATGCTGGCCGTAGGCGACAAAGCAGTAAAATTCTTAGCATTTACAGTAGAGTAAGAAGACCAATGGTAGAAAGATTTTTAAAGCAGACCACGTTTACGTCCGTTGAGGATTACAATAAGAATCTGGAGTTTATCATCCCAGAGAACTTCAATTTCGCATACGATGTGATGGATGTCTGGGCAGAAGAGAAACCGGATGGACTCGCGATGCTTTGGACAAGCGACCGCGGAGAAGAGAAACGATTCTCTTTCAAGGATTTGAAAGAGCAGACCGACCAGACTGCCGCCTATCTCCAGTCTTTGGGTATCGGCAAGAACGATCCCGTGATGCTGATTCTGAAGCGTCATTATCAGTGGTGGCTGGTGATGCTCGCGCTGCACAAGATCGGTGCTGTAGCGATTCCTGCCACCCATATGCTGACAAAGAAAGATATTGTCTATCGCAACACAAGGGCAAGTGTAAAAGCCATTGTGTGCGTCAACGACGAATATGTCACCTCTCAGATTGCAGCTGCTATGCCGGACAGTCCGACTGTAAAGGCATTGGTTGCCGTCAACTCGGATGCAGAAAGTGGAAGGGCTGTTCCTGAAGGGTTCCACAACTGGGAACAGGAATGGCAGAAGGCTCCGGCTTTCGTTCGTCCTGAACATGTCAACACCAACGATGATACGATGCTGATGTATTTCACCAGTGGTACCAGTGGCGAACCGAAGATGGTAGCCCACGACTATCTTTATGCAATAGGACATCTCACGACAGGTGTTTTCTGGCACAACCTGCATGAAGGCAGCCTGCACCTCACCGTTGCCGACACAGGATGGGGCAAAGCCGTATGGGGTAAATTTTATGGACAGTGGTTTGCTGGCGCTACCGTGTTCGTCTTCGATCACGAGAAATTCAATGCCGACATCCTGCTGCGTCAGATTGAGAAGTACAGAATCACCTCGTTCTGTGCACCACCTACCATCTATCGTTTTATGATTCGCGAAGACTTGTCGAAATATGACCTCTCCTCTTTGGAATACTGCACCACTGCTGGTGAAGCCCTCAACCCTGCCGTCTTCGATAAGTTCAAGGAAAAGACGGGCATCCAGATGATGGAGGGATTCGGACAGACCGAGACCACGATGACCCTTGGCACCTTCCCTTGGATGACCCCAAAGCCAGGTTCTATGGGTATTCCCAATGCTCAGTACGATATCGACCTCATCAAAGCCGACGGTACGCCCTGCGAGGATGGTGAGAAAGGTGAAATCGTCATTCGTGCAAATGATAAATCACATAAGCCTTATGGCCTGTTCAAGGAATACTATCGCGATCCGGAACTGACAGAGGAAGCATGGCACGACGGCCTTTACCACACAGGCGATATGGCTTGGCGCGATGAAGACGGCTACTACTGGTTTGAAGGTCGTATCGACGACGTCATCAAATCGAGTGGTTATAGAATCGGTCCGTTCGAGGTAGAGAGCGCCTTGATGACTCACCCGGCTGTGGTAGAATGTGCCATCACCGGTGTACCTGACGACATTCGCGGTATGGTAGTCAAGGCCACAGTCGTACTGGGCAAGGAGTGGAAGGATAAAGCCGGTGATGACCTCATCAAGGAGTTGCAGAACCACGTAAAAAAGACGACTGCGCCCTATAAATATCCACGTATCATCGAATTTGTCGATGAATTGCCCAAAACCATCAGCGGCAAGATCCGTCGTGTGGAGATTCGCCAGAAGGATGCGGAGAAGTGAGGAAGTGAGAAGTGAAAAGTGAAGAGTGAAAAGTGAAAAGTGAAGGAGATGAAACGAAGTATCATTCTTGGAGTTATCGCAGTTATCCTATTGGTGATTTACAGCACCATGATGAGCGACTATGTCACTCTTCCCATCTGCGCTGTGTTGCTGTTGGTAATTGCCGCCAATGAGTATTGGCGCAGACACCATTCTGATGACAGCGTCAGCAAGCCACATGAACTGACCGTCGACGAGTTGACTGCCGAATACGGCGAGCCGGATGACGTGATACTCGTGAACGCTACCCGTGCCAACGAGGCGATGGGCGTGATACTCGTCTACAAGGACTTCTTCGTCGTCGAGGGTTGCCGCATAGAGAAGCGCGACATCACCGGCGTCACCTTCAACAACAGCGGCACGCCCTACGCCCGCGGCGAATACCAGGTCATCATCGACATCAAGCAGGGGCAGGACTATCTCCACGTGAACGCGGGCTACGATGCTGCCTGGACGAAGGACGTGGCAGAAGAAATCAAAAAAAATATGTAAGGAGAAATGAAGAAAAGAATTGTTATCAAAGTAGGTTCCAACGTGCTGACCCGCGAAGACGGGAAACTCAATGTCACCCGTATGTCGGCCATCGTTGACCAGATAGCATGGTTGCGCCATCACGACTATGAGGTGATCCTCGTTTCGTCTGGTGCCGTTGCTTGCGGACGTGGAGAACTGCCGATGGAGAACGATCTGGACAAGGTGGAACAACGACAGTTGTTCTCTGCCATCGGACAGGTGAAACTCATTGGCCTGTATTACGACCTCTTCCGCGAACACGGCATCCATGTAGGACAGGTCCTTACGATGAAGGAAAACTTCCAGCCTGGTCACCAACTTGACAACCAACGTGCCTGTATGGAGGTGATGCTGGAGAACGGGGCCCTGCCCATCGTCAACGAGAACGACACCGTGAGTATCACAGGACTGATGTTTACCGACAACGATGAACTGTCTGGTCTCATTGCCACCATGCTCAATGCTACTGACCTGATTCTTCTCACCAATGTCGATGGAGTCTATAATGGCAACCCTAGTGATACACATTCGCGCGTCATCCCTTCCGTTTATTGGGATCGTGACCTCAGCAGCTACATCCAGGATGAGAAGAGTCTGCAGGGGCGTGGCGGCATGCTGTCAAAGTGTAGAACGGCTCAGCAAGTAGCACAAGCGGGTATCCGTGTCATCATCGCTAACGGCAACCGCACCAACATCATTCCTGATCTCATGGAAAAACCAATGGATGTTCTTCATACCGAGTTTGTAGCAAAAGAGAAGGAGTAAGGAGTAAGAAATAAGGAGTAATAATATGGAGTTAAAAGAAATATTCCAAACCACCAAACAGGCCAGTAAACAGCTGGCACTGATTAGTGACGAAAAGAGAAACGAGATTCTCAATGCCGTTGCCGATGCCATCATCGCAAAAAAAACAGAACTCCTGGCGGCCAACGCCAAAGACTTGGCGCGTATGGACAAGAGCAATCCGCTCTACGACCGTTTGCAACTGACTGAAAAAAGGCTGGAGGATATCGCTAACGATATGCGCAATGTAGCCACATTGCCCTCACCTCTTGGACATATCACCAAGGAGAAGACACTGCCTAACGGTTTGAAACTCAAACGCATCAGTGTGCCTTTCGGTGTCATCGGCATGATCTATGAGGCTCGTCCCAATGTCACCTTCGACGTCTTCTCCCTTTGCTTCAAAAGCGGCAACGCCTGCGTGCTGAAAGGTGGCAAGGATGCCGATAATAGCAACCGCGCCGCTGTAGCACTCATCAAAGACGTACTCAATAATCACCCCACCCTTCAGGAGAATTCGGAAGGAAGTGACGAAAAAATAGCCTCCCCATTAGGGGGGAGGTTGGAGGGGGCTATCGCTCTCCTTCCTGCCACCCATGAGGCCACAGGTGAGATGTTGAATGCCGTAGGATATATCGACCTCTGCATCCCTCGTGGCGGAAAGAAACTCATTGAATTTGTCCGCGACAATGCCCGTGTTCCTGTGATTGAGACAGGAGCAGGCGTCGTACATTGTTATTTTGACAAAGACGGTGACCTTGAAATCGGTAAAGCGATTGTCAACAATGCCAAGACCCGTCGCGTCTCCGTCTGCAACGCACTCGACACGTTGCTTATCCATAAAGACCGTTTGGACAACCTGCATGAGCTCGTTCTGCCTTTGTCTGAGAAAAATGTTTATCTCTATCCTGACCGTCGGGCATATGTAGCCCTCGAAGGAAAATATCCCTCCCCTATGGGGGGAGGACAGGAGGGGGCTTCCCTCTACGATACGGAGTTCATGGACTATAAGATGAACGTCGTTGTTGTCGATTCACTCCAAGCTGCCATCGACCACATCGCCCAACACGGTAGCGGTCACAGCGAGAGCATCATCACAGAGAACGCTGATGCTGCCCGCACCTTCCAGCAACTGGTTGATGCTGCCTGCGTATATGTCAACGCTCCCACAAGTTTTACCGATGGTGCACAGTTCGGATTGGGTGCCGAGATTGGTATTTCCACCCAGAAACTTGGTCCTCGCGGTCCGATGGCATTAGAGGAAATCACCACCTATAAGTGGCTGATTGAGGGTCACGGACAGACAAGACCGTAATCAGACATTCCTCATTATCGTAACCACAAATTGCAAACGCTAAAAAAAATAAAAAGTTAAAAAAATCGCCGAAAACTTTGCAGTTTAAAATTATTTATCTAATTTTGCAGGCGAAATGTAATTTAAAAGGCTAAAAGATATGACAAGAACAGCAAACTATTGGTGGTGGCAAAGCTCAAGATTCAGAAAATCGTGAGAAGATAGCCGTATGCCTATTGGTTTGCAACAAAGGGATATAAAAAAAGGTCTGTCGTTCTTGCGGCAGACCTTTTTAAATGTTCAATTCGTAACCACACAAAATATAGATAAATATGAGTAAATTCCAAGTTGACAAAAACGGATTCTACGGAGAGTTTGGCGGAGCCTACATCCCTGAGATTCTCTACAAGTGCGTTCATGACCTACAGGATGCCTATCTGCCCATTATCGAGTCAGAGGAGTTCAAGCAGGAATATCACGCCCTGCTGAAAGATTATGTGGGACGCCCGTCGCCATTGTATTTTGCAAAACGGATGAGCGAGCGCTACGGCTGTCAGTTGTACCTGAAACGTGAGGACCTGAACCACACGGGCGCACACAAGATCAACAACACCATCGGACAGATTCTGTTGGCGAAGAAGATGGGTAAGACGCGCATCATCGCCGAGACAGGAGCAGGACAGCATGGTGTAGCAACAGCAACGGTCTGTGCGCTGATGGGAATGCAGTGTGAGGTGTTTATGGGTGCTACTGATGTGGAGCGTCAGCATACCAATGTGGAACGCATGAAGATGCTGGGTGCAGAGGTTCACCCCGTCCGCACAGGCAACATGACGCTTTCCGATGCCTGTTCAGAAGCCATCCGCGACTGGTGCTGTCACCCCTCCGACACCTTCTATATTGTAGGTTCAACAATGGGACCACACCCCTACCCCGACCTGGTGGCACGAATGCAGAGTGTGATCTCCGAAGAAATCAAATGGCAACTGGAAGAAAAGATCGGACGCGACTATCCTGACTACCTCATGGCCTGCATCGGAGGAGGCTCCAACGCCGCTGGAACCATCTATCACTATATGGACGATGAACGCGTAAACATCGTGTTGGCGGAAGCTGGCGGACACGGTTGGGATACCGACTATACGGCAGCCACCATCCATAGAGGAACAGTAGGCATTCTGCATGGCGCAAAGATGCTGGTGATGCAGGATGATGACGGACAGATTCAGGAAGCCTTCACCATCTCCGCCGGATTGGATTATCCGGGTGTAGGACCGATGCACTGCAATATGGCTCAACAGGGACGCACAAAGGTGTTGAGCATCAATGACGATGAAGCCATCCGTGCCGGCTATGAGCTGACACGCACGGAAGGCATCGTTCCAGCCATCGAGAGTGCCCACGCGGTTGCGGCTCTCAGCAAAATGCAGTTCAAACCTTCTGATGTTGTCGTACTGACCGTCAGCGGTCGTGGTGACAAAGATATCGAGACGTATTTGAAACATAGAATTGAACTTTGAAAAAAATGGATACCTATCATTATCGAACCAGCAGCAAAACCATTTTGGCTGACCTCTACACACCTGTTGGCGTGTATATGCGACTGCGCGATATTTATCCGCAGAGCGCCCTGATGGAGAGTTCGGATTATCATGATGCGAACAACTCACATTCGTTTATCGGCATCAACCCCATTGCCAGCGTAGCCATCGGACACGGCCTCGCGTCCATCACTTTCCCTGATGGCAGCAACATCAACAAGCCATTAAGCAAGGACTTCGGTTCTGCTGAAGCCATTCATGCCCTCATCGACAACATCCACGTGGAAGGCGATGATGCTAATCTCTGCGGACTTTTCGGATACACCTCGTTCAATGCTGTACGCTACTTCGAGGACATCGCCGTTAAGGACGAGACACAGAAGAAGAACGATGCCCCTGACTTGCTGTACATATTATATAAGGTGGTGATTGTCTTCGACCACCATAACAATATGCTGAAGGTGGTGACGCTGGGTGATGAAAACGATATTTCCACGATTCTCAAGGCGATGAACAAAGCCAACGTACAGGCTTATGACTTCCACCCCGTGGGTGATGTGAAATCAACCTTGTCTGACGACGAGCATCGCGAAAATATCCGTCGTGGTATCCAACACTGTCTGCGTGGCGACGTCTTCCAGATTGTGCTCAGCCGTCGTTTCATCCAACGCTATGAGGGCGACGACTTCAAACTCTATCGCGCCCTGCGCAGCATCAATCCCTCACCATACCTGTTCTATTTCGATTTCGGCGGCTTCCGCATCTTCGGTTCCTCACCAGAAACGCATTGTAGAATCGAGCAACACCCATCACCCAACACCCACCACCCAAGCTTCAAAGCTTATATCGACCCCATCGCGGGCACAACGAAACGTACAGGCGATGCTGAGGCCGACCGCAAGGGTGCTGAGTTCCTGCGCAACGATCCGAAGGAGAATGCCGAGCACGTGATGCTTGTGGACCTTGCCCGCAACGACCTGAGCCGCAACTGCCATCAGGTGAAAGTTGACTACTACAAAGATATTCAATACTACTCACACGTCATCCACCTCGTTTCGCGCGTCAGCGGTGAACTTGATGAAGGAGCCGATCCCATCAAAGCCTTTATCGACACCTTCCCTGCTGGTACGCTGAGTGGTGCACCGAAGGTACGGGCCATGCAACTCATCTCTGAATACGAACCACACAACCGTGGGGCTTATGGAGGCTGCATCGGCATCATCGGACTGGATGGTTCACTCAACCAGGCCATCACCATCCGTACGTTCGTATCACGCAACGGTGAACTGTGGTTCCAGGCTGGTGGCGGCATCGTTGCCAAAAGCGATGTGGAGTATGAACTACAGGAAGTAAACAACAAACTGGGTGCATTAAGGAAAGCCATTGAAAAGGCAGCCATCCTATAATATCCATGAACCCCATTAAGCCCATCAAAACAATGAAGATAGTTATCATCGACAACTACGACTCGTTTACTTATAACTTGAGTCATCTGGTTAAAGAGCTGGGAGCAGAGGTAACCGTCGTACGTAACGACCAGTTTGAAATGTCCGATCTGGAGCCGTACAGCAAGATTATCCTCTCGCCTGGTCCAGGAATCCCTTCTGAAGCCGGCAAACTACTTGATGTCATCCGCACCTATGCTGGCAAGAAACCCATTCTGGGCGTCTGCCTGGGTCATCAGGCTATCGGCGAGGTGTTTGGAGCCAAACTCGAAAACCTCACGGATGTCTTCCACGGGGTCGCTACACCTTGTCAAATCATTGCCGACGACCCCATTTTCAGTGGCCTTGACCGCAATATCACCATTGGCCGCTACCACTCGTGGGTCGTATCTCGCGAAGCACTGCCCGAATGTCTGGAGATTACGGCTGTCAGCAATGAAAGGCTACGGGTAGGCGACGGAACGTCGGAAATGGGGCAGATCATGGCGCTGCGTCACAATAAACTGAACATTCGCGGCATCCAGTTCCACCCTGAAAGTGTGCTGACACCCGATGGCAAAAAAATGATTCAAAACTGGCTCTTTCTTTAGTAGATTAGGAGACAATTTCCCAAACGACCAAATATTATGGAACAAACAATGAAAAGCTACCTCTTTAGGTTGCTGAACCACGAAGAACTCTCCCGTGAGGAGATGAAAACCATTCTGATTGGTATCACTCAGAGTGAATATCCCAACGAACAGATTACAGCGCTGCTGACGTGTCTGCAGATGCGAGGTGTAACCGTAGAAGAACTCCTGGGTTTCCGCGATGGCATTCTGGAAACAGGCGTACCAGCCATCCTCGACTGCGACCGCTATATCGATGTAGTAGGTACGGGTGGCGACCGCAAAAACACCTTCAACATCTCGACCACCGCCTGTTTCGTCATTGCCGGCGCAGGCTATAAGGTAGCAAAACACGGCAACTATGCGGCAACTTCCGTGAGTGGCGCCTCCAATGTGATTGCTCATCACGGCATCCAGTTCACCGATGACATCGACCGGCTGAACCGTTCGCTCGACGAGGCAGGCATCGTCTATCTGCATGCCCAGCTCTTCGCCAAAGCAATGAAGTTCGTTGGTCCTATCCGGAAGGCACTGCCCTTCCCTACCATCTTCAATCTCCTGGGACCGATCGTCAACCCCTCACGACCTAAATGTCAGCTGCTGGGTGTCGCCAACCTCGACCAGATGCGCCTCTATCATGCGGTCTATCAGAAACTGGGCATCGACTATGGCATCGTCAACTCCATCGATGGTTACGATGAAATATCACTGACAGGCGACTTCAAAGTCACAACCAACAACTACGAACGTATCTTCTCGCCCCAAGATCTTGGTTTCGACATTGCCAAACCGGAGGAACTGGTGGGTGGTGCCACAGAAGAAGAGGCTGCACAGATTTTCGACTCCGTATTGGAGAATCGTGCGCTGCCTGCTCAAAAGAATATCGTGCTCGCCAATGCCGCCTTTGGCATCCAGGTGCTGGAGAAAGGCGCAAAGAGTATCGAGGAATGTGTGGAAATCGCCCGCGAGAGCATCGACAGCGGCAACGCCCTCAAAACATTCAAGAAGTTTGTCGAACTGAACTCATAACCCCAACACCCATCACCCAACACCCATCACCCCCATGCAAGATATCCTACAAGAAATCATCGCCCACAAACAGCAGGAGCTGGGACAGTTAAAAGCGAAGAAGCCCTCCTTAAAGGATGCTTTGCTAAACAGCGAAAGCGGTATCATCGCTGAGTTCAAACGCCGTTCACCCTCAAAGGGATGGATCAAGGAAGAAGGACGTGCCGACATCATTCCGCTCTCCTATCAGCAGAACGGTGCTGCCGCCCTGAGCATCCTCACCGATGAGCATTATTTTGGCGGCAGCGACGATTTTATCCGTATTGCCCGTCAGAGTGGCGTCACCCTGCCCGTCCTGTATAAGAACTTCGTCATCGACGAGGCACAGCTTTATGCGGCTGCCCTCTGCGGTGCTTCGGCAGTATTGCTCATCGCAGCCTGCCTGACCAAGGAGCGCTGTAAGCAGCTCTTGCATTTGGCACACGAACTCGGTCTCGAAGTACTCCTTGAGATGCACGCTGAGAAAGAACTCGAATATGCAGAACTGCAACCTGATCTCTATGGCATCAACAACCGTAACCTTGGTTCCTTCGTCACAGATGTGGAAAACAGTTTCCGTCTGGCAGAGAAACTCCGCGCTGCCACAGCGTCCAGCGATTCTTCCACTAAAGGTCCCGTCCTCGTCAGCGAGAGCGGCATCAGCAACCCTGATACCGTTCGTGCACTCCGCGAAGCCGGCTTCCGAGGATTCCTCATGGGCGAACACTTCATGAAGACGCCCGATCCAGGACAAGCATTGAACGACTTCATCGCTCAATTACGAATGAAGCATTAAGAACCAACGGTCTCTGACTGAAAGGAAGAAATTATGAATCATGCATTAATTAAGGTTTGCGGTATGCGCGATGCGGACAATATCCGCGAGGTTGAGGAGTTGGCAGAAGAATTCTCAATTCTCAATTCTCAACCAACGGTCGCTGCCAACGGGGAAAAGCAACTCTCATTTTTTCTAATGGGCTTCATCTTCTGGCCCCATAGCAGCCGATACGTCAGCGAGCGACCCGCTTATCTGCCAACTCATTGCAAGCGCGTAGGCGTGTTTGTTGATGCCAGCATCAAAGAAATAACACAAAAGGTGCAGGAGTTCGGTCTCGACATCATCCAGCTACATGGTTCTGAGTCACCTGCATATATCCGTCAGCTGCGTTCCGTATGTGGCGACAGCATTGCCACCATCAAGGCCTTCAACATCGCTACAGCCGACGACTTTTCGAAGACAGAAACTTACGAAGGCATCGCCGACTACTTCCTCTTTGATACGAAAGGGAAGTCTGTAGGCGGTAACGGTGAAAAATTCAACTGGAGCGTACTCGCCGGTTATACCGGCAACACTCCTTTCTTACTGAGTGGCGGCATCGGCCCTGATGATGCCCCAATGCTCCATCACCCATCACCCGTTTCACCCTCCCTTACAGGGAGGGATGGGGTGGGTCTCCATCACCCCAAATGCATCGGCATCGACCTGAATTCACGCTTCGAAACCGCACCTGCCATCAAGGATGTTGAAGCGCTCCGTCGTTTCCTCACCCAACTCATCCCATAAATCCCATTAACCCCATTTGCCCCATTAGACCCATCCAAAATAATCAACAACAATGAACAAGATCAATCAACTTTTCGCAAATAGCAAGGACAAAAAACTCCTGTCCCTTTATTTCTGTGCCGGCTGTCCCACCCTCGATGGCACTGCCGATGTTATTCTCACGATGCAGCGTCGCGGTATTGCCATGATTGAAGTGGGTATCCCCTTCAGCGACCCACTCGCCGACGGTCCTGTCATCCAGAGTGCTGCCACACAAGCATTGAAAAACGGTATGAGCGTGCAACTCCTTTTCGACCAGCTGAAGGCCATCAAGGATCAAGTAGAGATACCGCTGGTCCTCATGGGTTACCTCAACCCCATCCTGCATTTCGGCATCGAGGCTTTCTGTCAGCAGTGCGTGGAAAGTGGAGTCAGCGGTGTCATCATCCCTGACCTGCCCTTCGCCGACTATCAGAACATTGTGAAACCCATTGCCGACCGCCACGACCTGCGCGTCATCATGCTCATCACCCCAGAGACCAGCGAGGAGCGCATCCGCTTCATCGACGACAACACCGACGGTTTCATCTATATGGTCAGCTCTGCTGCCATCACAGGCGTTCAGAAGAGTTTCGACGAACAGAAACAAGACTATTTCCGTCGCATCAACGCCATGAACCTGCGCAATCCCCGTATGATTGGTTTTGGCATCAGCAATGCACAGACCCTCAAGGCTGCACAAGACAATGCTGCTGGTGCCATCATCGGTTCTAAGTTCGTCACGTTGCTCAACGAAAACAAGGGCAATGCCGATGCCGCCCTCGACCAGTTGTTTGAAGCGCTTGAACAATAGACGGCATTTCTTCATGACACTCGCAAAGGAAAAAAACGGGAATTGCTTGGCGGTTTCCGTTTTTCTTTATACATTTGCAGACTTAGATACAGTTTGAACATTGAACATAAATAATATGAGGACATTCTTTAACGTAGAAGACCTGGGCGACCTGCGCGCTGCACTCGCCGAGGCACAGGAAGTGAAAAAAGACAGATTTGCATTCCAGGAGCTGGGACGCAACAAAACACTGTTGATGATTTTCTTCAACAACTCGCTGCGCACCCGTCTGTCAACACAAAAGGCTGCCATGAACCTGGGTATGAACGTCATCGTGCTCGATGTAAACGCTGGAGCCTGGAAACTGGAAACAGAACGCGGCGTCATCATGGACGGTGACAAGAGCGAGCACCTGCTGGAGGCCATCCCCGTGATGGGTTCCTACTGCGACATCATCGGCATCCGCTCGTTTGCAGGACTCACCGACCGCGACTTCGACTATGCGGAGACCATCGTCAACCAGTTTGTACAATACAGCGGCCGACCGGTCTTTGCGATGGAGACGGCAACGGTGCACCCCCTGCAGGCTTTCGCCGACCTCATCACGATTGAAGAGAATTGGAATACCTCCTCTCGTCCCAAGGTCGTCCTCACCTGGGCACCTCACTGCCGCGCGTTGCCGCAAGCCGTTCCCAACTCGTTTGCACAGTGGATGAACGCAGCCGACGTGGATCTGGTCATCACCCATCCTGAGGGTTACGAACTCGATCCGAAGTTTGTGGGCAATGCCCGTGTGGAATACGACCAGAAGAAAGCCTTCGAGGGCGCTGACTTCATCTATGCCAAGAATTGGAGTTGTCCGGGTGTAACCAATCCTGCCGACTACGGAAAGATTATCTCAAAGGATATGTCGTGGACGGTAGATACGGAACACATGTCGTGGACGAACAACGGTAAGTTCCTGCACTGTCTGCCCGTACGTCGCGGACTCATCGTCACCGATGATGTCATCGAGAGCAAGAACTCGCTGGTGATTCCAGAGGCTGCCAACCGTGAAATCTCAGCAGAAGTAGTCATCAAGAGAATGTTAGAAACCCTATGATTTCATTTGAATGCGATTATAATAACGGTGCACACCCGAAGGTGCTGCAACGCCTGATAGAGACCAACAACGAGCAGAGTCTCTGCTATGGTGATGACAAATGGAGTGTGCAGGCGAAAGAGAAAATCAAGGCTGCCTGCGGTACGCCCGATGCACAGGTATTCTTCCTGACAGGCGGCACACAGACCAACGCAACGGTCATCGACTCCATCCTGCATACCTATGAGGGTGTCATCGCCGTAGATAGCGGACATATCAACACCCACGAGGCAGGAGCCATCGAGTTTACAGAGCATAAGGTCATCACCCTGCGCGACCACCAGGGAAAGATGGATCCGACGGAGCTGGACAAATACCTCGACGACTACATGAACGACGGTAGCCGGGAACATGCCGTGTATCCTGGATTGGTCTATATCACCTTCCCCACAGAATACGGAACGCTCTATACGGCCAAGGAACTCGACGACATCTACCAGCTGTGCCGCAAATACAATATTCCGCTGTATGTGGACGGTGCCCGTCTGGGCTACGGACTCACGGCAACGGGCAACGACATCAGCCTGCCCTACCTCACCAAGCACTGCGACGTGTTCTATATCGGTGGTACGAAGGTGGGAGCGCTGAGCGGCGAGGCGGTGGTGTTCACCCATAACAATGCCCACGACCATTTCTTCAGCATCCAGAAACAACACGGAGCGGTCATCGCCAAAGGACGCCTGCACGGGCTGCAGTTTGATGCGCTGTTCACTGACAACCTGTATTTCGACATCGCCCGTCATGCCAACGTGATGGCCGAGAAGATGCGCGACCTGTTCAAACGAAAGGGTTACCGGTTCTATATCGACTCGCCTACGAACCAGCAGTTCGTCATCATCAACAATGCGAAGGCGGCTGAACTGGAAAAGGATGTCATCTTCACACACTGGGGCAAGGCCGACAACCAGCACACCATCTGTCGCTTCGTCACCAGCTGGTCAACAACGGAAGAGGATCTCAAGGAACTGGAACGCATCCTCTAACACCTATCACCTATCACCCATCACCCGATAGATTGTACGATTTCATCGGTTATTGTACGATTTTCGTTCTTTGGGACATCGCTAAACATCTATCTTTGCCAAAAATTAGTCAAAGATGAAGAAAATATTTTTGTGCATAGCGGTCAGCGTCTTGATGTGTGGACAGGCATTCTCACAATCATGGCCGGAAGAGAAAGCGGAGGCAAAAGCCGGCGTCCGCTGGTGGTGGTTAGGATCAGCCGTCAACGAACAGCAGCTGCGACAGAGTCTGCAGGAATATGCCCGTGCAGGCATCGGCAGCGTGGAGATTACCCCCATCTACGGCGTTCAGGGCAATGCACAAAATGAAATCCTTTATCTCTCAGTTCCATGGATGAAGATGCTGCAGGTGGTGGAAGACGAAGGACAGCGCGACGGCATCCTCGTGGATATGAACAACGGTACAGGATGGCCTTTTGGCGGTCCCACGACACCCGTCAGCGAGGCTGCCTGCAAAGCCGTCTTCCTCATCGATACGGTAGCCACAGGAGCCAAACCCGTGAAGACCATTAACCCGCGTGAACAGGCGTTTACGACGTTGGCATGCGAACGGCGATATGCACTTCCTGATGGAAAAGAGCAGGTGATACGCTTGTTCATCGGTCGCACCCTGCAAAAGGTGAAACGGGCAGCACTAGGCGGCGAAGGATATGTCATCGACCACTTCGACAAAACCGCCGTACAACATTATCTGGAACGGTTCGAAAAAGCTTTTGCTGAAACCCAGACACCCTATCCCCACAACTTCTTCAACGACAGCTATGAGGTGTATCATGCCAATTGGACACCCACCCTCCTCGACGAGTTTGCCCGTCGGCGCGGCTACCGCTTGGAAGAACACCTGCGCGAACTGCTGGGACTCATCGACGACGGCAATCAGGTGTTGAGCGACTATCGCGAGACGCTCTCCGATATGCTGTTGGAAAACTTCTCACAACAGTGGACAGCATGGGCACATAGTCATGGGGTACAGACACGTAACCAAGCTCACGGCTCACCCGCCAACCTCATCGATGTCTATGCCTCTGTCGATGTGCCGGAGATAGAAGGCTTCGGCCTGTCTGACTTCGGCATCAAGGGACTGCGCACAGACCCAGGGATGACACGCAAGAACTTCAGCGATGTGTCGATGCTGAAATATGCTGCCTCAGCTGCACATATCACAGGCAAGCCGCTGACATCCAGCGAGACCTTCACCTGGCTCACAGAGCACTTCCGCACCTCGCTGTCACAGATGAAACCCGACCTCGACCTGATGTTCACCTGCGGCGTCAACCACATGTTCTTTCACGGCACCTGCTACTCACCGCAAGACGATCCGTGGCCAGGCTGGAAATTCTATGCCTCCATCGATATGAGTCCCACCAACAGCATCTGGCGCGATGCACCGTTCCTCATGGACTATATCGAACGCTGCCAGCGTGTCTTGCAGGCAGGACAGCCCGACAACGACTTCCTCGTATATCTGCCCGTACGCGATATGTGGAAGAAACGCCTGAAACCGGGTGCGGAAGGTCTGCTCATGCAGTTCGACATCCACACGATGGACGAGAAAGCTCCTGAGTTTATCAGCAGCATCCTGAAGATCGACTCGCTGGGCTATGACTGCGACTATATCAGCGACCGCCTGCTGGAAAAGGTCGTCATCGACAACGGACAGCTGAAAACGGAGGGTGGCACCACCTACAAGGCACTCATCATCCCCACAGGAACCACTATCCACCCACAGCTCGCCGCACAGCTGCAACGCCTTTCTCCGTATGTTATTTATGGTGAACGAGCCGATGAAATGGCGCATTTTGCACGACCAGAGGCCATGAAGCGCGACTATGGACTGCGCCTCATCCGCAGGAAAAACAACGATGGTCACCACTATTTTATCGCCAACCTCACACCACATGATGTCTGTGCGTATATTCCCCTTTCCGTTGAAGCTACCAAAGCCAATTGGCTCCAACCCCTCGACGGCAGCATCAGCACCGCCGACATCAAAGGAGGCAGAATATTCGTCAATATGAAGTCAGGGGAAAGCCGCATCCTGCGCACTTCAACCCTCAACCCTCAACCCTCAACTCGCTCCCTCGCTCCCTCGTTCTCCACGCTTCCTCTCTCCCATTGGGTTTTATCCTTTCAAGAAGAAAAACCCAAGGTCACTAAGACCTTCCGGTTGAAAGAGTTAGTGGGATGGGAGACGCTCGACGACGACTCAGTGAAGGTGACGATGGGCACAGGCGTCTATACCACCACCGTCAAACTGACGGCACAGCAGGCTGCCTGCAACTGGTTCATCGACTTAGGCGATGTACGCGAGTCAGCCCGCGTCTATATCAACGATACCTTCATCGGCTGTGCGTGGGCAGTACCTTTCGTTCTCGACTGTCAGCACCTACTGCACAAAGGGAAGAACAAGATACGCATCGAAGTCACTAACCTCCCTGCCAACCGCATTGCACACCTCGACCGCCTCGGCTACAAATGGCGCAAGTTCAATGAAATCAATGTCGTTGATATCAATTACAAGAATACCACCTACGAAAACTGGGCACCGATGCCTAGCGGTTTGAACAGTGAGGTACGGCTGATATGCCAGTCCGAAAGTGATATCCTCGATGCAGCCAGAAAGACCAACGACTATTTCATGCAGAAGTACAGCGACCCCACAGAGGATACGTTCGTACGCAACAAGAAACGCCCCAGCAGCCTGTGGACAAGAGCCGTTTACTACGAGGGACTCATGGCCCTATACCGCATAGACCCGCAGCAACGCTACTTGGACTACACGCATCGTTGGGCCGACTTCCATCAGTGGACGCCCCGTCACGGCATCCAGACCACACATGCCGACGACCAGTGCTGTGAACAGACCTACATCGAATTCTTTCTCCTGAACGGTCAGGGTTCGTTAGCACCAACCCAAGAGAACCTCGCCAAGCAGATGGCAACGGGACGTGTCGATTACTGGACCTGGATAGATGCCATTCAGATGGCGATGCCCGTATATATCAAGATGTATGCGCTCACCCAAGACCGCCAATACCTCGACTATGCGATGAAAAGCTATAACTGGACCCGCAACGAATGTGGCGGAGGACTGTTCAACACCCAGGAAGGCCTGTGGTGGCGCGACAAAGACTATGTGCCGCCCTACAAGGAAGTTGACGGCAAGAACTGCTATTGGAGTCGTGGCAACGGCTGGGTATATGCTGCACTGGTACGCTGCCTGTCGTTGCTGCCGAAAGACAGCCAGGAATATCAGGCACTAAAAAAGGATTTCATCATGATGAGCGAGGCCCTGCTGAAATGTCAGCACGATGACGGCTTCTGGCGTGCCAGCCTGGTCTCATCAGTCACCTATCCTGATCCGGAGATGACAGGAACCAGCCTCTTCCTCTACGGTATGGCATGGGGCATACAAAACGGACTGCTGAAAGAAAAGAAATACCGCCCTGCCTGCGACCTCGCATGGAAAGCGTTGAAGACATGCGTTCACGCCAATGGTTTCCTGGCATGGAACCAGGGAACGGGAAAAGACCCCTCGGCAGGTCAGCCCGTCACCTACGACAGCGTTCCCGACTTCGAGGACTACGGTACTGGCTGCTTCCTTCTTGGTCTCACGGAATACTTCAAATTGGTGAATCGATAAAATGCAATAAAGGCACCTTTGGTGCCTTTATTTGTTTTGACTCGATAAATAGTGATTTCTTATGAAGTCTTTCCTTTACGGTAATTGGATGGTTCTTATTACACCTTTATTTATTTGTTGATGAATTTACGGCCATTCTGAATCACTACACCCTTATAGCTCTTTTCTACACGCTGACCAGCGAGGTTGTACATAGGAGCATTATTGTCAAATGGTGAATTTGTCAAATTGTCCAATGTGCTGATTCCTGTTGTAACGCTTGCACCGAACATCAGGCTGCCGAAGCCCAGTTCGTCGGTTGTTGTGCTTTCGCCTTCGCCCCAAGCATTCTTGGCGCGCTGGTATTTCACCCAACCCTCTGTGTATTGGTCAGCCTTACCACTTGCCTTCGCATAAGCATGGAAGAGTTCCCAGCAAGGACGTACAGTACCGCGAGCACTTTCTGAGATGGCGGTATGCTCTACCTCACCATTATTATAAGTAGTGAAAGGAACTGTCGTATAGACGAATGCATCTGTTGTTGCATCCTTCAGGTTGTACTTGCCTACATACTCAGCCATTTCGAGAGCCTTGTAAGTAGTAAATAAATCAGTATCAACACCCGTGTTTCTTGCAGTCTGACAGAGCACACCCAGCAAGGTGACATCAAGCGTAGCATGTCCCTGGTCGCGACCGCTTTCCTGACATTGTGCCAAAGTCTCATTGGAATCAGGATCGTTGTGAATTGCTACTATAGCATTCTCTGCCTTACCAGTACCTTCGCCTGCTACAGCATAATTGATTGCGTAGTCAACAAGTGCTTGATCATCGCAGAGCACACCTACAGAGAGCAGCGCATTCTGACAAGCCAGGTCCCAGTTCAGCCAGTAGTGCAGCGGATTGGCATTCTTGTGATGGTTCTCCAGGAAGAGGATAGCCACATCAGCAAATGTCTGACGAATCCAGTTCTGGAAGTTTGCGAAGTCAGCAGCCTGCCAACCATTGTAATCGCGCAGCAATTCAGCAGCATTTGCAAACTGGTATGCCTGAATACTAATAAGGTATTCGTTGGGGTCAGGGATATTGTTGTTGTAGCCCTTCAGTCTCAAGATACCCTTATTGACTGTTGCCCAATTGTTCAGAATGTTTACAGCCTTATCAGCTGCTGCTGTACTACCCTTCAGCTGATAGCGCAGTGCAAGTTCGTAAGCCAGCTTAGCATCATTGGCAGCCCATGCGAAGTTGTTATAATCTGGATAGATCGGCTCCCAATTGGTTTTGTCCATACGTTTCAGGTATTCTACAGCACCAGCAGCATCACCTGCACTCTGAGCTTCCAAACGACTATATGCATCCTTGGCCAACTGTTCTGTTTCCAGACGATCCTTTACAGCCTCAATGTCAGCAGCCGTATGCAGCAATCCAGGATGAGCGAAAGCATGAGCCTTTGCCAACGGCATTGCGTAGACACCATCCTGCTGTTGACTGAGACGGAAGTCATCGCAAGTAAACAGAGTAGCATCGCCATCTTCAACAATCATGCCAAAAATACGGTTTGCATCAGTAACCAGTTTGATGGGAGCTGTTACAGTGGCGCCGTCAACCTTCATCGCGGTGTTCTTCTCCATCAGCATGCTTGCAATCGTATTGTTGCCAGAGAGTGTTACATTATTAGTGCCCACGAATACCAGTTCTTTCGTTGCCGAGCAGTCGGTGAAAGTTACACCATTGATGTTCAACACACCACCACCCTTGTTTACTACGATAGCCGCATCAACATTGGTCTCGTGTACGTTCTTACAGTTCTTGAAAGTAACGTTATTCAGCGTTGTAGTTCCATTATTACCAGCCTCCATTACAGCAGCAGTAGCCTCAACATCCTGGCCGTCAATAGTCACATCTTTCAGCGTCAGCGCAGTTGTCTTCTCCTCATCAGGTTTCTGCGTCAGGAACAGCATACCGTTAGCATAACCTGCTGCACGCTTAATCGTCTTACCCTTACCGTCAATCGTGATGCTCATATTCTTCACATTGACACGAGCACTCAACTCCTGATTGTCGAGCAAGAGAATGGTCTCGCCATCTTGAACAGCATCAAGAGCAGCCTTCAAATCAGCATAGGTTTGGTCGCCAATCTGAGCAGTAGGTGCAGCAGGCTTGGTCATATACATATCGCCATTGTTGGCATTGCGAGCCAAAATCCATTCATCGCTAACCAGTTGGAATTTCTCAGCTGCAGAAGCCGGAACTTTCACGATTACGTTGGTTCCTTCTGCAAATGTACCGCCCCAACTGATTGTGATAACATTGGATGCAGAGAAGTCGTTGTAAATGGATGAACCATCAGGATCTCCCAAGCGGATACGGTTCTTTGCCGTATAGATAATAGTACCTGTGCAATTCTCTACATTCAGGAAACCTTTCATCAACAGGGCATCGTTGGCCTCACGAAGGTTGCTGATAAGTGCATCTGTAGAAGAACAGTTGGTGAATGTGATATCTTCCAGATAGATAGCACCACCGGCATTCTTACAACTTACCAAATGGTTGGCACCGCAGGTGAAGTCCTTGAATTCGATATTCGTCAGATAGAGTTTGGTACTGTTCTCACGACGGGTTACATCAACATTGGTAAAGCTTGAGCGGTCATCGCTGATACCGTCAAGTGTAATCTTATGATCCTTACTACCAATCTTCAATGTAGCATTGTTGACATTGGCCAGGAACCACATTGCGTTCTTCTGTCCCTTAATGGTAATATCGGCAGTTGGAGTAATGGTAATCGCGATAGCTTTGTTCAATGTCAAACGACCTGAAAGCGTCTGGTCGGCATTCACCTCCAGTTCCGCATCTGTTTCAGCAGCAACAGCAGCATTGAAAGCTTCTGTCAGCGTAGCGTAGCCCACACCTGTTGTCTTATTCACAACAGAAGGAGCTTCGATAGTAGCTGTCAATGTTGGACGGTTAGCCTCATCATTGGCGTCGTTGATTGAAAGGTACGAACGCTTATTGTTACTGTTTGTCAAATCATTATTCGTCAGCAGCAATGTAAAGGTGCCATCTTCTGTAGCGTTGGCCTTGATAGTAGCCAGAGCCGTTCCCGTGATGGTAAATGTCGCTTTGGCGGGATTGCTACCTGTCACCTTTGTACCTGTTACCAGCGGGCTATTGACTGTACCCTCTGTAGCACGTGGAGCAATGCCCGTTTGTGCTGTTACAAGAGGAACAATGTCGTCAACTCCCGTTTCTGCTGTCCAGTCGTTCTTGGTGAATGCCCACAGTCTGACGGCATCAACGCCTGACTTGCTGCCGACAGTCAGCGTCAGCACTAGCTTAGTAGCATTTGCGAGATCGGGAACCGTATACTTCTGTAGGGCAAAGAGGCCTGCAGCATAGGTCAGTTCAAAGTCTTTGTTGCCCTCATCGGCAGCACTCTTGGGGAATCCGCTGTTCCAGGCAGTATTGCCAGCGGCTGTACGGAAGTTAACATCCAGCGTCGGGCTAACAGTTACATCACCTGCCCAAGCCGTCATCAGGCTGCAAAGCAGCACCAATGTGAAAATGTAGAATCTTTTAAGCATAACGAATTGATTTTATAAATAAATATTGTTTCTTTGTGATACGCACGAACCCATATCTTTACGCAAACAAAATGAAATCTCCCCCAACCAGACTATATCTGATTGGGGGAGTAAAGGTTATCCTCGAATAATCCTTTAGTTTATTCTTCTTCGTCTTCGAAGTCGTCGAAATCGTCTTCGTTGTTCTCCTGAGGAGCGTTTGTGGTTTCGTCTTCCTCCCAGAGAGAGAAGTTCAATGGGCGCGCAAGTCCCGTCACACCTTCAGCCGCATCGCCATAGACGTTGACGCTGGTAGTGATGAAATCGCTCAGTTCCACCTCTGCCACTATGATAGCAGGTTTGATATATGTTGTTGCCATATCTTATTATATTTTAATGTTAAACCGAAAAGTCCCCCTCCCTCCTCAGGGAGGGCTGGGGTGGGTCTTTATTTTACGAAATACTTTTTGCCGTTCTGAATCACAACACCCTTGTAGCTCTTTCCTACACGCTGACCGGCGAGGTTGTAGATGGGGTGATGGGTGTTGGGTGATGGGTATTGGTTCTCTACCTGCTCAATAGCCGTCGTTGAACCTCCGTCGAAATCAATCATCACTCGTGCACCAGCACCATCAGCTGTCAGGTAAGCGCGATTAGCTGCTACAGTCTGTGTACCTGTTACGCTATAGAAACCAATCGGATTCGTTGCGTCAGCCCAAAGGATATAAGAACCTGCTGGAACTGTTGTCAATGCATAAACACCCGTCAGAGCGCCTACGGAGTAAGTGCCGCTGCCGGTAGCCGCTGTCGTTGCTTTCGACACAAACTTATATTTCCCTTCATCGGCTACAACAAATACAGGGGTGTTTTCGGCAAGCGTTGTTTCAACTTCCGTTGCTTTTGCAGAAGCGTTTCCTGCTGTGTAATTCAATGTGTAAGCCGTAACATCAGTCGGGATTGTTGACTCAAACGGCAGAATCAATGTAGCAGCACCATATGAAGAAACGTTGAGCGTATATGCCTCTCTCAATTTGACGTCACCATTGGTTGACCCGTTTCCTTTGTCTTCCAATCCACGATCTTCATTAACTAACGATACCTTTGCTGCATTTGCATGTGAAAACAAAACTAAAACGTTTTGGTTGATTTCAAAAGCACTACTGTTTACTTTCACCTGAATAGGATTTTCGATAGTCAAGTCTGAAAGCGTCGAACTATTGTTTCTCAACACACACTTCTTTGTATCCAAATAGAAGGCTGTTCCTGTGCAATCATTGAAATTGATGGTTCCCTCCAGGTATAAGGTAGCATCGCGTAAATATCTTACAATGCCTTCCGTAGAAGAGGTATTTGTCAGCTGGCAGTTGTCAAAGGTAACGTTTTTAAACACCATATTGGCATGCCCGTTATTTTTCTTCTGATAAACATAACCCGAACCTGCCGAGCCAGTACTTTTGACATTTTTGATAGTAACATTCGTAAGAAAATAGTTTTTGGTACTGCCACTGCCCGACTTGTCTTTTTCGATACTGATAAATCCGCTATTATAAGATTTATTGTCGCCGTCGATAATCAACCGATGGGTATCATCACCTAATCTCAGATAGGCACTTCCTGAATTCACTGTAAAAATACGGCCAGTTATACCACTTTTAATCGTGACATTATCAGCCCCAGCCAATATAGTAATCAATTTCTTCGTGTTCACACCACTCGTACCCTCCGTGAAATTGATACCAGCAGAAAGCGTAATATCGCTGTTGACATAGATAACGGTTTCTGTGTCATCCGTAGCATCAGCAATAGCATCACTCAAAGAGGTATAGCCTGTACTATTTGTTTCATTATAGACGGCATAGTTAGTGTCATTTGCCCACACATTTCCAGCTCCAACCACCATCAATAGCAGGAGCATCAAAAGATTCTGTAATTTTTGTCTCTTCATAACTATTATTTTTTTAGATTTTCTTTGTGATACGAACAACAACAGCGCTTTACGCAAAAAAAGGAAGCAGAAGTTTGGTTGTTTCTGCATTTATCCTTATTTTTGCCGCAGAATCATATAATCTAAGAAAGCATTTTCATTATTCAAAGAGCCAACATTATGCCCAGAAGCAAAGAAACAGCCATCGCAGCGGGAGTAGCCATCAACGAAACGCAGCACAGCATGAAGCGCCGCACTCCCTGGCACGACTACCGCCAGCGCGGAACCTATATGCTAACGCTGATAGTGGAAGGCCGGAAGCCACTGCTGGGGCGACTGGTGGTTGAACCCTGCGGAAAAGCGCAGGGAACAGTGGCAGGAACAGGGGCCAGCGTTCCCGCCGCTTCTCCAGCGGGCTTTGCCAGCGTTCCCGCTGCTTCTCCAGCGGGGAAAATAACCGCAAGGGTGGAGCTTTCGGCCTTGGGCAGGGCCATCCGCGATGAGGAAATCAGGAAGATAGCGAAATTCTACCCAATGGTAGAGGTCTGGAAGCTCTGCATCATGCCGGACCATATCCACATGATTGTTCGAGTAAAGGCCGACCTGCCGGAAGGAAAGCACCTGGGACAAGTGGTTCGCGGCTTCAAAACAGGTTGCAGCCGGGCTTGGTGGAGGCTTGTTCCCTGCGGAAAAGCGCAGGGAACAGTGGCTGGAAACGCGCAGGGAACAGTGGTTGGAAACGCGCAGAGAACAGTGGCTGGACCTGGAGCGGCCTCCGTTCCCGCTGCTTCTCCGCAGGGCATTGCCAGCGCTCCTGCCGTTTTTCCGGCGGGCAAGTTGCGCCCCGTGCTCTTTGAACGCGGCTACTGCGACAAGCTGCTGATGCACGAAGGCCAGCCGGAAACCTGGAAGCGATACCTTGACGATAACCCGCGGCGCCTGGCCATCAAGCGCCTTCGTCCCGACTACTTCACCGTTATCAACAATGCTCAGGTTGTGGGGCACAGCTGCCAACTGGTGGGCAATCGCTTCCTGCTGGACATCCCACAGAAGATGGCGGTGATTGTGCATAGACGTTATACCGATACGGAATATGCCGAATACCGCAGACAGTGGTTGGCCTGTGGCGAGGCTGGGGGCGTTCTGGTTAGTGCCGCTATTGCCACCCGTGAAAAGGCGGTGATGCGGGAGGCAATGGATCGCGGTTATCATGTTATCCTGCTTCGCGAGAATGGTTTCCCTCCGCTATACAAGCCTGCTGGTGAAGCTTTTGAAGCTTGCACGGAAGGGCGACTCTTGCAGATTAGCCCCTGGGAATACCACATGGAGCTTAAAACTATCACGCGCCAACAGTGCTTACAGCTGAACAAAATGGCAGAGGATATTGTTGCTGGCGAATGAATGAGGAACGAAAACACTTTCGGGCAGAGCATGATGTTTTTACACCACAACTCTGCCCGAAATATCGCAGAAAAGGATTATAGTTTATTCTTCTTCTAAGCTCTCTTCTTCCCAGAAGAAACTGTTCTCACGAGCAAGATTCTCAAGATCTCCCTTAGCATCTCCTGATTTAATATGGTCTCCGCTTAATTGCATGAGCGAACAGGTATCTATCTTAATTACTTTGATCTCTGGATTGATATATTTCTTTTTCATCTTTGGTTCCTCCTTTCTTTATTTCTTGATATATTTTTTACCATTCTGAATCACTACACCCTTGTAGTTTGAACCCACACGCTGACCAGCGAGGTTATACATTGGAGCATTTGCATCGAAGTTATCGTTAACGTTAAGGTTATCAATGCCTGTTGTTTCGCCACCAAAGTTAATACCAATAAATTCACGAGCACCTTGGGCGTTAGCTTCACCAGAGAGATATGCTCGGAAAGGATTAATCACGTGATTGCTGGTAGAGACGAGCTTGTAGAAGCCAACGCCATCAGAACCATTCTGAAGCACATAATTACCGTCAGCGGCATCGATCTGTTTATAAGTTCCAATAAGAGCGCCACTCTGAGGAGCATCAGAAGTATAGTCTGCAGTAGCATCTCCTGTTAAGGTGTATGTATCAGCAGAACCTACTATCAGTACAGGTTCATCTTTGGTGATAGACGTCACCTCTTCAGCTTTTACTACGCTTGATGTAGTTGTCAACTTATAAGCCTTGATTGTACCGCTGGCAGCACCAGTTGGCAAAGTGCTCACATTGAATGGAAGTACAAGGGTCGCCATACCTGCAGAGCCGATAGTAAGATTGTAGCTAGTATTTATTTTTGAAGTTACAAAATTACTGCCATTTGCTGTCAGCAACCATCCTTTGTCTACAAGACGAATCTGTGAAGCTGTACCTCCGTGGAACGTTGCACGTCCTTCATAAGTACTTTGGAACTTATATGTAATTGGCTTCGTATTTGTAATTCCATCGAAAGTAATTTCTTTATCCTTTTCTAAATAAATATTTCCTCCTGCAGTACACGAAGTAAAGGTATTGTTACCTTTTAGCGTAGTATAACTATTACCCAAGAAAATGATACCATAATCAGAAGGAGCCTCGCATGTATCGAACTGCACGTTTTTCATTATCATCCCAGCACTACCTTTACTGCAAACAACACCTTGAGTTGCCGACGTCTTAAAGTTTTGTATTTTAACATTCTCAATGTTGCTAACAGCATTGTCTGAAAGCTCTATCGCCTTTGAACTTATGGACTCGTTAAGGCCATCAATTATCAATAGTTTATCTGATATGCCCATATTTAGCGTTTGTGCTTTATTTTCACTTGATTTTCCGTAGGCCATAAAAATGTTTGTGCTATTCCATCCTTTTTGTTTCCATATTTTAACACCACTTATTCCTGGGATAATGGTTAGCGATTTTCCTTCACAGGCATTACATCTTGTGGAAATCTCCAAATCCTCATATAATGTAATAGTTGCGTCACTATTTGATGCACTTACTGATGTCATTGCAGAAGCAAAATCAAGGTGGTTTGTCGTAACATTATCGATAGTAGTTGTTAGCGGATAACCCATTTTGAATTGAGGACGATAAGCTGTCGTGGTTTCGCTATTAGAATAGATTTGTGCACGGCTGCCAATAGAAGTGACAACAAGATTTATCACATTCTTGGAGTCTTCCGTTCTTACTTTATTTTTCAGTGTTGTCAAAGCAGCACCATCAATAACAATAGTTCTAATTCTTTTTTCATTATCTTTATCCGGTTGATAGTACAATGAACTATTACGTGTAGCTAATGCAGAATTATAGTCATCATTATCAGTAGTGCCATCCACTTTCTTAGCATTTGGATATTTACCCATGCATGATTTCATCTTTGTTACGAGATCATCTAATGTTATTGTTGCAGGGAAATCGTCGTCATATATCCAACAAGCAAATTCATTATCCCAACTATTATTTTGAATTGTGAACTGCAAGCGAACAACATCTGCTGTAGCCAAATCTGTTACTGAATACTGCTGAACGATGAAAAAACCTGCACCGCCATAGTTTAGCTCAAAATTTGTAGAAGTTGAATTTCTTTCTTCTTTTGAGAATTTCCATTTATTAGTATAAGTAGTAACATTATTACTTGTAGTAGTTTCTGGTTGAATGCGGAAATACGCCTCTTTATTAAGTGTTGCTGTAACAACACCATCTCCCCACGCCATATTCACTCCGCCCACGAACATCAGGCCGAGCACAATTGTTTTAAGTAATCTTTGTTTCATCATCATTATGAATTTTAGTTTGAATTTTCTTTGTAATACGAACGAAGATGTGGGTTTACGCAAAGAAAAGAAAACAAAAATTCTATTTCGGTATGTCAACCCGAATCGGCAGGACTGTACGTTTGTAGCGGCTGTCGCCATCGAGGATGACAATGAGCCAAGCCGTAAAACTACGCTTTGGGTTGTCGAGGCCAGCCTCGTAGGGATAGACTTCGAAGTTGAGAGTTGAGAAGACCCACCCTGACCCTCCCTGTAAGGGAGGGAGTTGGTTGAGAGACGCTTTCCGCAACGGACCGCAGATCACTTCCATACGGACACCATCGGGAACCTTAAAAGAAACGATTTTGCCATCAGCACTCCATTGCGAACCTCAATACTCTTGATGCGCTGATTGATCCAAGCGTCGCTATAACCCAGACGCTTATAGTCGACAATAGCCTGGACGATGCTCTTCTCAGGATCTTGCATCTGATCAAGCCTTTCGCTGGCAACATGAGCCATCCATTGTTTAAAAGGTTCTGCCTTTTTAGATGGGATTGACTGTATGATGCGGAAAATTCCCTGTTGTGTTGCGCAATTAACCCTCTGTTAACCGCCTCTGTCTGAACGGAAAGGGGGGTGACAATTTGTCCCCACCCTTTGGCAAGTTCTGGGTCACGCTTCTTCATTTTTTTGATGTAGTCGGTTGGGTTTACAC
>CADBAP010000010.1 GCA_902792685.1 uncultured Prevotellaceae bacterium | reverse complement strand
AAGATTTGGGATATGACGGCATCGGTGACGGGACCATATCAGATGGATAGTCGCTGGGCATGGAATGGTAATGGTCATTTCTACCAGACATCGCTGCCGGAATACCTGCCTATACTAAACAATACAGGCACGACGCTGGCTGGTAACGAGGGATTGCTGGTGAAGGGTGATATGCGCTATCATACCGGTACCAACGGTCTTCGTTTGAACCTCACCAAAGCCAACGCAAGTCTGAAGTTCCCAGTGAAAGCCGGTATGGAAGTGAAGGTCGTAATGGCATCGTCATCTGCCGATATGACTCACGTTATAAAGAACGTGACCGACCTGATGGGTGTATCGACCGAGAAACTGTATATAGAGAATCCTGGTGTCAACGCGCCTGTCACTGCCTATTATCTGGCAGAAAGCGATGGCGCTATAGAAATACAATCGATGGACAGATCGGGTGCCTATGTGAAGAGTGTAACCTTGCAGGTGCCGCAAATTCACTTTGAAGAGGAGATTGTCACGGTCAAAAACGAAGTTGCTGACATCACCAATGTACCTTACAACACGGGCGATGCTACGCTGACTTATAGTATCGCAGGGTCGTATAACCTGGATGGCACAGAACGAACAGGCGAAGGAAGCGCTTTGGCGACAATTGCAGACGCGAATGTAGGTAAGATCAGCGTTTCAACTGCTAACGAAGGATATGTCGTAGTCAACGTGACAAACCCATCGGCTTCAGGTGTACAACCGAAGAATGGTTCGTACAGGTTGTATATGATTGACTTTAGGTTTGATCCGGCAACTGAAGCACTCAATCTGACCGGAGCAGCTAACGGTGAGGTGACCTTCGATCGCAAACCTACAGGCTACAACAAGGTGATATCGCCTGTCAACTATACGATGAGTGTGGTGAGCGGCTCGCCTCGCGGACGATTGACGCAGACAACGAACGCTGATCCTAAACTGACCACTTACCAGCTGACAGCCTATAGTCCTGGTACGATTCGGGTGACAGCAACAACTGGTCGTATCACCACTTATTGTGATGTTACGATATCGGGTGGCGACAACCTATATGCAGAACTGGCACCCGTACGATTGTTGGAAGATCTGCCTACGGAAGGAGAACCTGCTACTCGCTATTTCACAATGGAATTGCCTACAGGTCTTAATCAATCTTATACAAGTTATACGGTCGATGTTTCCGGCGATGTAACCTGCGACGGCGCAACAACAACATCTGAAGTTATTGATGCGGTAACTCACTATTATACCAAGATATCCAATATCGCAGGTAATGGTGGTGCTATCCGTGTGACGGCAACAGACAACAATGACACTCCCGGAGATAATACAGACGACAAGGTTGCCCTGTTCGTTCTTACCATTCCCTATTCCGCCTCAACAGGCCATAAGTGGGACTTCTATCGCATAAATAACTATGATGCCGGAAGTAAGTACGGACTATATATTGGAAATATAGCCGAGTACGACGGTGATGACAATCAGACTATTTCTTCAAAAGCTGTTAATAGCCATTCCGCTACTCAGCATTGGGACGGCTCTGCATGGAATAGCGCCTGGACAACAACCACCGACTGGACAAAGATATACCGTAAGGGAAAGGAGCAGCCACGTTGGGCATATACCCATTCTATGCGTGGCTACAATGCCTTCGTGATAGAGGAGACAGCGGGACTGATTATCGAGACGGGACCAAAGGGCTTCTATACCGATAACCCACACCAACCTACGGAATGGGCATATAACCATATCGGTCTGCACAACAATGCTTCCGTAACCATCCCGAAACTGAAGGCGGGTGATTATATCGCATTGAATCTTGCTCGCGTCACATCAAACAACGGTGCATTGCTTTCTGTAAGCAATGTGAAAGACTTGGCAGGAACTACCGTTGACCATACGTTCTCAATCAGTCGTTCTCAGGATGACTATTCTGATGGCGGTAATCCGGCAAAAGATGCTTCTGGTGCACGCATCATCCCAGGCTACTACACCTTCCAGGCTGCTGCCGATGGTGATGTAACGATTACACTGGCCGACGAGGGTTATCTCGACATCCTGAGTATCGAGATCTATAACAATGGGTACAGTGCTTATAGCAGTACGCGCGATTCGAAAACTGGCTATAACTATACGATGAAAAACATCGTGACCGACGGCACCTATACCACTCCGCCTGCAACATTCCTGATGGATACAGGCGATCAGGAGGAGGTAAATCTTGCCCTCTGCCACTATATGTGGTCAACAGGTGTGGGACCAGCCGACTACGTGTTGGAAGACCAAATCGGTAATCTGGATGCTACACTGGAGAACGTCGAATGGACAAGTGATGGTGGTGCTACCTATAATAAAGGTAAGATTACGGTCAACGATGGCTACGGCAAGATGTTGGTTCGCATGAACAACTATACCGCAGAAGGTCGTTATCTGATTGGTTACACACCGACTTATGCGCTGACCGTGGGTCGCAAGCCTCATCAGGTCTATCCATACACGTGGAACTTCGAGAATATCTCTGGCGGTGCAGTGAAAGGAAAGGGTAACAATGCTTACAACAACATCAGTAGCGACCCATATACTTGGACTGGTTTGGGCTATGAAACCTACCAGCTCGACACACGTACTTCGGGTGGCTCGCTCTATGTGCCGGGGGCTACGCTCGTAACGGCAGACCGAAGTTTGGGCGAAAAAGGAACCATCGCTGAACTTAATGCCTCCAACCAAGGTTGCGATGAGTTCAATGGACTGGGATTCACGGGACAGATTAAGTTCAGGACGGCTCTGCAGGCTTCTGCCGAACCTGCTGCGCCCGCAGCGCTGAATAGCAATGGCTCATTGTTGGAATATAAGATGACAGAAGATTTTGGAGCTTATACTAATGACGGTGGAACCATCACATGGGCTGCAGCCGACAAACCTACTGATGCCGATACAAAAACATACTGGACTGCAGGCGATGGTCTGATTACGTTTGGTAGTGCTGGTAAGCGTCAAACCTCTGCGATTGCTGCAGGCGGTGCCCACTATCTCATGGATGGTGGTAACACGAAGTATTTACTGATAAAGCCTGAACGCGCCTTGAAACAAGGTGATGTGATTACACTGAAAGGCTATACACCGAACAACGTAGTAGTGCTGAAGTCGGGTTTCAGTTTCTATGCCGCACAGATGGATAATGCCTACGACGACCTGCTGACGCTCAACTGGGAAACCAGTGACAACACTCAGGAGCACACGATTACCCACACCGTGCAGCAAGGTGATGGTTTGGCTGGCCGTTCCGAAGTGTATATCTTCCGTGCCGGTAAACAGTATTCGGTATATCTGACGGAAATATCCATTACAACTACCGATGAGACCACACCAACCATTGCCGAACGGGCACTGACCTGCGTTGGAGCAGTTACGGTTACGGTACCTGACCTCGTTGTCGACGACTACGTGTATATCAAGGCGAGTGCAGAACCTACAGCAGCCAGTCTCACAGCGTCCAATCTGACGGCTGCCGTAACAGAGGACGGTTTGGATGCAGCTACTGGTGTGTATAAGTACAAGAAAACTACTGCCAACGGTAATGCGGATTTGGTGTTTGCCAATGACACCAAGATCTACCGCATCGGTGTGACCAATATCATGAAACCGATGAAGCAGGTAGGAACCGGCGACGCCTGGGCTACAGAGAGTCGTGATCATGCCATCGACTATACACAAACGGGCAGCTTCACCGTAAACGACATCAAGGCCAATACCGTCACGGCGAAATCATATACCGGTAATAAGGTGACCGTGAAGATGAACGAGAAGACGGACGCTATGCCAGCTGAAACAGGTATGGTGCTGAAATTGAAGTTGGCCTATACCACTGATGACGAGAAATCTGATGGCGTGAAGATGACGACAGAGGAGGCCGCAACTGCGACAACAGCAGCCGTCGCCGATTTCGCAAAGGCAAAGGGTGACAACCAAGTGCCGCTGTTCTATCCGCCATACAGTTCCATCATCCTCAATAGCAGCGCCGTTGCCTTCGGCGGAACTGAAGGTAACCTGATGAAGGCAAATATCACGTCGAAGACGTTCACGTCAGAAATTGAGACCATTGATGCTGTTGACTTCGTGCCCTTTATCTTTGCCGACCGCTATATGAAGTGGACGAAGATTGACAATTCTGTTGAGCATACCGACTTTATAAATAGCGGCAACGTACCAGTGTTCTACCGCATGCATTTGTACACAAGTGCAGAGGCTGCGGCAATGACTCCAGCAACTACTGCTGAGACCCTCAATACCCTCGGTGCCAACAAGGCATATATGCTGATACGTTCGGGTAACGTGCCCGATGCATTGTGGAAAGATCAGGCTACTCCCGCCAGACCATTCATCGCCATCGAAGGGGTGAGTGATATGGAGGAGATTATCGATGGGAACAATGGGAATGACGGGAACCATGTAAATAACGGAACCTATACCCTGAGTGGACAGCGCGTCAGCGACAACGGCAACCTGCCACCAGGTATATATATAAGGAATGGAAAAAAGGTGGTGGTAAAATGACCCCACCCCGACCCTCCCTGCATAGGGAGGGAGAAAGAAACGACATGACGAAATAACGAAAGAATGACGAAAATAAAAAGATCAACAGCAAGAAGGATGGTAAGAGGTTTTTTACCTTTTTACCTTTTTACCTTTTTACTTTTATTCACCGCCTGCTCCGGCAGCGATGACATTAGCGATACGCCGATGACACCTGACAACAAGCCTGTCGCCGTTTCCTTTTCTACGGAACTGTCGACGGGAACCACGCGTGCCACTACAGGAATGATCAATAACTTGGATGCACTGAAAGCAACAGGCGAAGGATTCGGCGTGTTTGCCTATCTGACGGATGACACTCAGTTTAACACCACAAATTTTAAAAACAAAGACCATTCCACTACAAGTACGTTCTCCAATTTCTTTATGCAGAACCAGCAGGTAACGTGGAACAATAGCTATCAGGAAGGTGGAGTTTGGCAGAAAGACTGGGTTTATTCACCATTGAAGTATTGGCCCAACTATACCAATAATAACAATAGTGATCCAGGTCCACGCTATATCTCGTTCTTTGCCTACGCTCCGTGGGCTGATGCATCTACCTCTCCCACAGAGGGTGTCATCAACTATGTGCGTGATGCCGACCGTACGCCACATGTTATATATAAAATAGGTGAAGCCGACCATCAGGTGGATTTGCTCTATGCCAACTACGTTGATGCAACACGCAACGGACAGGGACTCATCGAGGAGACTACCAGCGGTAATCCAGCCGTCACAACACGAACCTATCAAAAGGTGCCTTTGGAATTCCATCATGCGCTCTCGGCAATTGATATCTATGTGCAGCGCGTCTATGACGAGCCTGCCTATACGGGTAAGATTCCTGCTGCTGTGCTCTACCCGACAGTATATGTCAGCAAACTAGAACTGAAATCAACAACCACTGCCGACGATAGCAAGAATGGTTTACAGACAACTGGTAAGTTGAGTCTGATTGATGGCACATGGAGCGACCCAGGAGCACCCAATGCATGGGCCGATGCCAGTGAGGTGAAGATTACCTACGATGAGTCGATGATTAACGATACCATCCGTGGAACCACCGATACCCGTGAGGAGTTTATCCGCGACATCGAACTGGATAAGTGGAAATGGATTTTGGACACCAAAGACACCGATGACACCGCTGATGATGAATGGGTAGATGCTACAACGATTACAGAGGCAGAATATACAGCTAATCCTAGCCGCTGGAAGAATGCTTACGGCGTGAGCGAGGAGGAGCGTAACTTCATCAAGAACTCGATGACACAGGTGCTCATCCCACGCAAGATAACGCTCATTCCTAAGCTTACCTATTCGATGGTGGTACGCGATGATGCGCTGCAACTGAATTACCTCACAGACACAGAGGGCCATCACTATTCCCGCATCCTCAACGAGGTAGAGGGAAACAGTGTAACACTCGACCTCAAGGCGGGTAAGCGTTATACCCTACTCATACGCATCGGCGTGGAGCATATCACCTTCGAATTGCTTAGCGTCGTAGATTGGGACTTCCCCATGCGCTTCAATCCAGAAGTAGTAACAGGTTTCGAGAATGAAGAGATAGGACATACGGTGAATGAGTAGAAGCCCCCCGAAAGATAATACATAATTCTTAATGCATAATGCATAATTATAGACATAACGACATGACAAGAAAGATAAAACATATAGTAAGTTCTATCCTCCCTCCCTATGCAGGGAGGGCCGGGGTGGGTCTCCTTTTAGCATGCTTGCTCCTTTCCTCCTGCTCCGACGACCTGTTCGATTTGAACGGCAATGATGAACAGAGCGGCTTGCTGTTCTCGATGACAACCGAGGAAATGGGCACGGAAGTGGTGTTTACCGGCACCAGAGCAGCACAATCTGTTGGCACGCCTGACAACGGCGACCGCTTTACAGAGCGCACGCTCAGTGGCAGTAAGACCTTCGGACTAAAGATACAGAAACAACCCGTGCCACTCATGGGCTTCAACCGCGGAGCTGTGGATACTTCTGTAAGAGAATCGCGGGCAACACAACAAGGCACCCGCGCAGGTGCCAACGAGGTGGTGACGGGCATCGTCAACTTCCACGACTCACTGACCATTTGGGGATATACCGATGGAGCTACACCCAGCACGTCTGACGATGTCACTCTATTCGACCAGATACTGCTTACAAAAGTACGCAACTGGCGTAACTCCGTGGAATGGCCTTACGGAGAGGGTGAGTATATGCGTTTCTATGCTGTAGCCCCATCGCTTGAAAGCATCAACATGTCGGCAACCAGCGGAAACTACAGCACACCACCCACGCTTACTTATACGCTGCCAGAGAAGGCCAACGAACTGGTAGATGTGCTCTATGGCGAATCAAACAATATCTCTATTGCCAGTGGTCCGGCAGGCTCTGTCACAACAAACCCGCAGCAGGAGAACCTTGGCAAGGACAATAAGAAAATCGACCTGCAGTTCCGTCATATCCTTACTGCCGTGCGCTTCTCGCAGGGTACGATCCCCAGTGTTGTCACCATCAACAGCATCAGCATTTCGGGGTCGAAAACAGAGGGAACGTACAACCCCGCTACAACCGATGACGCTACTGTCACACAGGGAAAGTGGACCCCTGGTAGTGCCACACGTACCTATACCGTTGGTGCCAGTCATGTGGGAACGGGAATCTCCGGAGCCGTCGATGTGCCTATCACAGGTACACCTACGCTGTTCCTGCTACCACAGACACTACCTGCAGGAGCTACACTTACGGTGAACCTCACCGAAGCTCTGGATGGCGGAGGCACAAAAGACCACACGCTGACCTGCTCATTGGAAGGTGATGTGTGGAAGAAGGGCTATACGGTGGACTATAAGATTACTGTCGGACGTATGGAGTCGGGCTACTACCTTAGCACCAGTCCTGAGAATTTAGATTTGGAACACTCTACCAGTGCCGTGACCAGCTCGTTAGGTGTTAATAGCTACCGACTGTACTACGACTATTCATCAGGTGAGAAGGTGGCATCTTATATACCTGTGACCTGGGATATTGCCGGATATAGCGAGACTGGTGCTGCCGATAGCTATGTTGTGCCGGCAAGCAAACCGTCATCGCTCTCATGGCTTACCGACTTCCGAGGTGTTCTCAATGCTGACACTCACTACAATGGTGGTAACAATGCCACCGCCTCCTTCACCGTGGCCGGACAAACGATGGCTCTTAGCAGTACACACGATGTGGTGCTGAGTGGTAATCCTACAACGGGTGACACTCAAGTTGACCTTTCTACAACCTACCCTTATGCCAATGGAGAAACTCACAGCAGGGAGCCAGCCAACTGTTATATCATCAACCGTGTTGGTACATATAAATTCCCATTGGTATATGGAAATAAAACAACGGGAACTGCAGAATATCCTGCACCAGAAGCAGCCTGCTTCAAAGACCATGCAGGTAACACCATCACCTATTATAAGATCAAAGACCAGATACATGCCAATACTAATGTAAGCACTTCTCATTCCAATGGACAATACGTATGGTCGCGCTCAGGATACTCAAACAAAGGTATTGAAAGTACTTTGAGGGCTGTACTCCTATGGCAGGACAGAAAAGGTTTTATATCTTCGGTTGTTCTCAACGAATCACAAGGCAATGAAGGAGTGATACAATTTCAGGTGGGTACATCTGTGCCCGCAAATGCCGTGATTGCCCTGCAAGCAAGAAAAGTAGAAACATACGCTTCTGGAGAATATAGTTCATGGACCTCATCAAGTGTCCATACATACGGCGAATGGGAAACTCTATGGACGTGGCATATCTGGATGACCGATGAGGTGTATCGCAATGAGGGAACATCTGATGAGAACTCTTACGATGCTTACTTCGTTAATGGTTCGAAGACAAAAAATGGATCGGGCAAATATGAAAAGGGCGACCATATCGCCACCTTGCATGACTACACGACAGACGCTACCTATCAGATTCTTCCCGTGAACCTCGGATGGGTGCCTGATAATGATAACTTCGGACTTTATGAACCGCGTAGTGTGTGGATAAAGCTGAAACAGACGGACACCGAGAATACCACCGTGGTGAAGATTACCCAGCACGCACGTCAGGAACTTTATACCGGCACAGGAACCGTTTATCAGTGGGGACGCCCCACGGCCTTCCCTGCTGTACGAAACCTGTCGGGTACGGTGCGCACCATCTATGACATTAACAATAAAGACATCACTTCGAAGTTCGTGCTGGCACAATCAATCAATGGCGGTGATGCCATTGCCAATCCATACGGAGTGCTGCAGTGGGAAACGAACGCGAACTCGTGGTTTAATGTGAATAGTTCCGACTATGCTACCGCCAATGCGATGTGGAGTTCTACTACCAAGACCGTCTACGACCCTTGTCCACCGGGCTTCCGCGTGCCATCGGCCGATGTATTCAAGGTCTTCTCTAAGACTGGCACAACAGTGGTTTCTGTGGCAGAACAGCTGAACATGTGGCCCGATACACAAGACCTCAATGGTACGACACAAACCAGCGGTCAGCGCAGTAAGGGCGGTTATTTCTACTGCGAGAAACATACTGGTGACATCCCTGCCACAGACCGCTATCGCGACATGGTCTATATGCCAGCTACGGGTGAGTGGCACGGAAACAAGTCAGTGGGTACACAACTGATGGAGGCTACCGAACAGCTGAACCAGCCCACCGGTCTCTTCTGGACATCAGACTATAACAACGATGATAAAGACTCAAAGGCTGCGATGCTGTGGATAACACCTGAGTGGTCGTTTTCTGCCGGTTCTGCTGATAAGCCTGTTATTGGTTTCTTCAATGCTTCCCCAAAAACCAACAAACTGAATTACTACACCAACCTCCGTCCCATCCGTCCGATGAAGCCATAAAATAAAGACTGTCACAGAGTGACAGCCCACATGACATATTAAAGGCAGCCCTGATTGAGGCTGCCTTAATTGTTTACCACTGGTCGGTGCGCCATTCTTTATTAATGAGGGTTGTGATACTCTCCGGTCCTCGCACCTTATCATCGCCAGGACGTAACTCGTCAAGGAAGGCATAGCAATAGATATATCCACTCTCCCACGAGATACCCATCTTCAGCAAGTTCACTGTGACCTTTGCTGTCAGTTCTGCATTGGTGGTCGCATCATTTCCATGAGCCGTGATGACCACATGAGGCACATCGTCATCACTCAGTGTTTGTGGAACAACCAATATTACATTACCCGGAGCAAAATTGTAGTGTTTATGACCTAGTGTCTCGTTAATGTTCTCCAAAGCCTCTTGCTTATCAGGATCTGATTTGAAATAATCAAGCGGGTCGAAATAATCAAGCGGGTCATAAGGCATCTTACTCCAGTCGATACCGTCAACATCAGAATAAGTTGACATATCACCTGTATTTGTTGTGGCATTGAGACGATTATACACCGGCGTGTCCTCATAAAAACCAAACATATAGTTGTCGTTCAGGCGTTCGCGCACACCGTCTTTAAAGGTGAACCAATAGGGGTTCATGAAGTAGTTGTTCACGGTGGTTGAGCCAAGGGCAACGGCATCATCGTAGGCGATGGTGGCACCGCTGGGAGTGTATCGGGGATAGAACGTAGCAGTGGTGTGGATGTTGTTCAACTCCATGGTGTAAGTGATTTCCGGACGACGGCTAGTATGGTTGAGGTTCCATACATCACTACGTTTCCATCGCACACATTTGGACTCATCAGGAATCTGGTCACCCTCCTTGAGTTCTACCCACTCGCCAAGCTCATTCATCACGGCAGGTTCATTGGTACCATTGTTATCCAAATCCTTTTGCTTGACATTCGTATCATCACGCGCAAGGTCAGTAGTTGTTGCGACATTGGCTTCGTACACCATCTTGTCGTTACCATTGATAAAGACGTAGAAGCGAACCTGTGCCAGCATGTGATAGAGGCGGAACTGCACAGGTGTGGGATCGTAGGTGGGCGTGTTATCGGTGCGTATCAGCGGGTACTTGTCGCGATTACAGTCGGTGACAGGTGCTGAGATGAGGAAGTCGTTGTGTTTTGACGCATCGGCATGCATGGTAAACTTCACTTTTCCCATACCTTTACCTGGTCCGATGCTATTCTCATCATTGAATATGGAGATACCATACTCACCAAGCGTAGAGCTTTCGTTGTATGGGTAGTAGGCAAAGAACGTCATGTACTCATGACCGGTTGCTGGTGACGGCAGCGGATTGTTGCTCCAGAACTGCAGGGGTGAATAGCTCAGCGAACCATCGTTATTGATGTTTGCAGGCACATTGAACATGAGGTTGGAGGAGTAGTATTGATTGAGAATCTCTTTTTCTGCATCCGTAGGATTGGCTTTCTGCGACAATGTCACCAGCTCTGCCCATGTGTAGGTTCCCGTATAGCATCCGAAGATACCCACCTTCCTATTACTCGTTGCAGTAGGCAGCAGCCTTGTCTCGCCCATGTTCACAATAGTGGCATCGGCTCTTGTTGACTGCTGGTTACTGCTGACAGTGGTATTAAACGCGATTTCCAGTTTCGCCTCTGGCGCAGTCGGTCCATCGTTGAAGTCTTCTCGCTGGCAGCTGGCTGCTAAAAGTAAAAAGGTAAAAAGGTAAAAAGGTAAAAAAACTCTTACCATCCTTTTTCCTGTTTCTGTTTTTATTGTCGTCATGTTGTTCTATCTTTCTTTCGTTATGTCGTTATATCGTCATGTCGAATTAATCTCCCTCCCTATTCAGGGAGGGCCGGGGTGGGTCTTTTATTTCACCACCACCTTTCTATCTCCGAAGATATAGATGCCAGGTTGGAGTGACGGGTGGTTGATGAGCAGCGTTTCGGGCGACTCCTTATCTGCAATGAGGCGACCCTGCAGGTCATAGACGCGGCACGGCCAAGGCACATTCTTCTTCGTTACCGTTTCCTGGATCGGTTCGTCCTCCGGCTCTTCACCTTCTTCGTCGAAGACAGCGATATTGAACCTACTTGAAGAAGATGGCGTATCATCCAATATGTAGTATACCTTATTATGATATACATACTTATTGTTACGCTGATCATCCGTTGCTACAGTACCAGTAGTACCTGATGCAGCATAGCTACCAGTGTGGGCCTTCAACTCCCAATAAGCCTCTCGTTCCCAGTTATCATTGGTAAACCAGCCCACCTGCTGATGGGTGTCGTACTCATGTGATGAGTGCGATGCCAAGCCCTCGTACGGCAGACCAAATACCATGATGGTCTTATCAACTACACCGGTCAACGTCTGCTCTAAATACTGTCCGCTGAGTTTTATATCATCGAGGGCACCTTCGATTACTGTCGGGATAACATTCGGGATGTACATATTGACATAGTGACGCTCATTGATGTAGACATTATCGTTAGGATGTTCCTCGGTATATCCCTCATTGACCATCTTCACCTTGTTATTTGCATCCGAGGTACGTAGCACTACCGGCCAGTTGGCTGGTACGAACTGCGGGTTACCCATCTCGTTGAGACGACTGACACTTGCCATTGTCACCTTGTCGGGCGCTTCCGTCGTGCCCCAGCTTGTAGGATCCTTTGTCAGCGTGAATGCCGCATCGGTGGTGTTCGCCAGACGTGTGTCGAACGGAACGTAGAGGGTACCGTAGTAATTGTTGTCCTTGTTGCCATCACTGCTAAGATCTGGTTCTTCAAGTGCATAGTTCTTCACACCACCCTTGTTCACCTCCACACGTAATGGCATCTCGTTGTATGGCCACTCTTCATGAATGCCCACTGGTTGCAACAGCCACTTGGTGTCTTGGATACCGTCAACCGTCTCATTCAGCTCGTTGTCGGCAGCCATGCTGATGCTGTAGCTGTCGCCCGTGCTGGTGAGGTAGTTCGTCTGAAGGTTTGTTACGACAGAGGCATCCCAAGAAGCCGATACCGGTTCACCGTCAAAGTATCTCAGCGTCACCGCTGCTCCACCGATGTCGTCAAGACGAAGGGCTGTACCGGCAGCTGACGACATGGTGGCTGCATTGCCAGCCGATGCCTGTACGTTCAGTCCCTGTGTGCTCAGCGTGTACTTGTTATACGCTGATGTGCCCGTCGGCTGAATGCGGAAGATACTCGACGGGTCGAAGTCGGCAGGCAGCAGTTCGATATTGCCCTGCAGTGGTGCCTCAGCCGTAAATGGTGTAGCTGTGGCGAGATCGGCGAAGGTATGTATGGTAGCATTATCCTTCGTTGTCTCGAAGAAGTGCAATGGTTTGCTGTTTGTCTCTTCTGACTTGAAGCGATAAGCGCTAACGTAACGCTGACCCTGTATGCCTTTGTGCCCTCCTGTAGCATGAGCCTCCTCATAAGCATTTAGCTGGTCTGTCGAGAAACCTGCGATGCGGTAGTAGCCGTCAGTCATATTCACAAGGTTCGTGCTGACAAAGGTCAAAGGCAGCGTCACATTTGCACGCTCTGTGCCTTCTGCAACAGTAGTACCATCTGCTTGTTTGAATGTTCCGTCATATACCACCTCCTGAATCTTTCTGAGCTGTGAGAAGTCGAGCGTAGTGCCGTTTTCCTTTGCTGTACGCAGCTGGTCGTAGTAGTCCTGGTAGTTGAAGTTGGCAGCAACACGTGTAGGACTGATACCTCCCACATAGCCTGCCCGCTCAAAGTAAGGCAAAAGCTGTTCCGTCGTTGCCGACAGATACCAGTTGGCTGCGTTGTCATTCTGCAGCGTGCGTGCCGACTGAAGCGTCAGTTTCGGTTTGCCCGACTCAGCATCACGTATCATGTAATAGCTACTAAACTCAGGATCGGAAGTGTCGATATAAGCCGTTGTCGGGTGCATGAGGAACGAGTTGCCGAAAGCTGCATCGCCGGTAAACATCTCGTAGATACCATTCGACATACTGTCGTCACCGGCCGTTCCGCCACTTGGCGGTGGTAGTGTCTTGCCCTTCAGGGTATGGATGATCAAACGTGAGATGAATGGCATTGTCTTGGTATAGGTAGCCTCATAGTCGGAAGCCGTTTCCGAGGCAGTGTACGCAACTCCCTCTTTCGGAAGTTCACCCGTTGTTGTCATGACTGTGGCATTAAATCCGTTACCATTGTTTGTGGAATAACGTGAACGTAGCACAAATCCGTATGGGTCTCCTTCTGGTGCCCACAGGTAGTCGTTGGTGTAGTGAGTGTCACGACCATCTTTGGTTCCAATGTTGTTTTTGTATGAGAAGTTCATCAGGTGGTCGGTGCCGCCACTGTTGGTCATCATCTGATACCACGCGGTGGTGTTACGTCCACGGTAAGCAAACTGGAAGGCCTCTGGGATGATCTCATAGACCACATCGATCTTCACCATACGGTTGTAGTGACACTCCTGCAAACGGTCGAGCACCGTTCCTTGCAGAGCCAATGCCTGCTTGTAGTATTTCGGTGCCTTCTTGTAAACGCCTGAACTTACCTCCACCTTGCGGTCGGCATAGTCAGGATCAGTAGCCGCCTTCGTATCATCCTCAGTTGTCCAATTGTCCCATACCGATTGGTCAAAGATGCTTATCCATTTGATATTATAGGCCAGATTGGGTACACCATTCTCCTCAAAAGTTCGTTGTATCAAGCCATAACTGCTCTTGTCATATCTGGTGTACTCTCCAGGAGCCTTCCCTTCTGAATAGAACTTACCATTGCAGTAATCAACCGTAACTGCATACGGGCTGGACGGATTGAGCTTATACTCCACTCCACCAATTTCTATTGTAGAGGAACCCCAGTCGGCGTCAGCCACTTCAAGAGCCGGACTGTCATTATCGACTTCCGAGCGCATCACATCACTCTGGTAGAGGAAGTATCGGCAGTACTGTCGCTTCATGTACCAAGGCACCTGCGGGTGGTTACCGATACCCACGCGGGCTACGCTGTAGTCGGCTATCGGATAACTGAGGAAGTCGCGCAACGAGGCGCTCTGTTTCAACAGGGTCTTGACATTGCTTTCCTGGCCAGACTTAATGCCTGTTGGCTTTCCGGTTCCGTCGAGATTGACATACATATCCTTCGTACCTTTCTGTATGCCCTGATACATCAGATATTCCAAGAGGTGGTTCTTGAAAGTATTACGGTTTGCAATCTTCGTAGCGTCACCGCCCAAAGCGCTGACCACAGTTTCGTTACCATCAGCTTTCGAGAGATCAAGGTACACTTGCGTATTATCAGGATCCAACGAGTGCTGATGTGCAATGATGAGGTGGTACTGAACGATGTCGGCATAGCTCAGCAGGTTAGCCAACTTAAACGGCTTCACATCGTTGGTGTCGTAGGTATGACCCGTCGGGTCGTTGTTGTTCACACCTGTACCTACGGTTTTCACCGTCTTGTCAGAAGAGGTACTGAACGTAAAGCTCATGTTCGTCGTCACCTCGCCATTGCTGTCGATAACCGATAGGAACGAGTTGCCGTCTTTATCAATACCGATGGCGAAGTTCTGTGCCTGCACTGGAATGGTGGTCTGCGTCATTAGGCCATTGTCAAGAAGTTGCGTGGCGTTAGGGTTGACGAGATACTGTGCGTAGTTCTTCATCGTAAACTCATACGGATCGCCCACAAGTGACCACTTCTGTCGGTCGTCCTTGCTCTGCGTACTCTCGTCGGCAAACACATTTACCTGGCTGGTGTGCGTATTGAGGTATGCCGTTGTGGGATATGCCTGTGTGGGGTTCGACTCCACACGAGTACGACGTTCCTTGATATATACCGCATCGATTATCTGTCCGTTGGCATCATATACATAGTGGTCGAATACATCTACGTAATACTCTATCTCCACGTTGGTACCTGAGTAATACTGATTCCAAGCGAAGTATCCGTTCGCCCATGTGTAGTCTTCGGTCAAAGCGTCAGATGCTGTGGTAAAGAACTGTGACACAGAGTCTGCCACCTCATAGATATAGGTCAGGGTGACGTTCTTGCTTTCGGCCTTCGCTGCAGTGATGGCATTCGACAATGTTGTATATTCAGAATTTGCAAATTCACGCGATTCACTATCGTCCATCGGCGTATTACTGTCACGCAGACGGGTGAGCAGGTCGCCGGTTTTGGTTGCTTCGTTGTAGTTGACGTAGCACGTATATTCGCAACCATAGCGTCGCAGGGTGTATGGTAGCATGTCGGCAGCAATGCCGTACTTAATCTCCAGTTTGTCCTTCGAGATGCGCAGTTTACCATCCTTGGTACGTATCTCCACCTTGGCGTCGAAACAGTCGTTGTCGGCTTTATCGTTATCTTCTGCCACAGCTGTGCGTATCTGCAGACGCTGCTCATAGATACCCAAGCTGTTCATCGTCTTCGAGTATCGCATATCGTTGGTCACATAGTTGTTCCAGCCCAGGTTGTTCTTGTTACTGGTGTATCGGCTATGGTCGTCGAGTGCGTATGGCTCAGCATAGAACTCATTGGTACCATTGTGTTTCGCCATCATACGCCAGTAGTTGTTGGTCTGACTATCGTCGGTGCCTGCCGTAGTTTTGTCGAGCGATGCCGTACGCAGGAAGTAGTAATCGGCATTACCCAGCTTCCACATCTGCAACGACCAGTGGGCATTGATGTCGTCATCGGCAAGATCTTTTGTGGCTGTCGAGGTGTTGGTTGTGTATGAGCCGATATTGTTAACAAGAGTAGCTGACCAAACAATGGAGTCGTTCTCACTTAAGTTCTTGTAGTTATCGATTGTTGTCTTCTTTGCACCAAGCCACATGGGTTCGGTGCCGGTTGTTGCATCCTCATAGCGGCGGCGGTTCAGGATGGTGAAGTCGTAGGGATCGCCCACGAATGCCCAGTGAAGGCCCTTCAAACCGTCGGTCCATCCGTTGACATCGTTGTTCCAGCCAGATTTGTTCTCGCTCAGGGCACGACGGTAGTTGCTGACGCGTGATGTCTGGTTTTCGACAGCCGGTGTACCGCCAACATTCGTCTTGTCATAGTATAGCCAGTTGTTCGAATCTACCATCACGTCAAGCCAAGTCAGCTCAGAGGCGAGCGGGGCTGTTGGTGTGGCACAACTGCTAAACAGGTGAATACCATCGGCTGTCAGGTCGTCCACATTATAATATACGCTGAACTTAAAGACGGGGTTCACATATTCCTTGCTGACCTTATTGGTCATGAGGTCGTTGATGGTCTGACTGTGTGCACCATTTAGAGGAGCGCCACATGTTCCGTAACTGGTAGCATTGCTAATGGTCAGGTTGTGTGTACCCGATGTAATACCGTTGTGCGTAAGGTCGTTATACCTTACGTATTTACGCTGCAAGTGACGAGGCACACCTGTGATGGTCTCACCCAGACCGTAGTAGCCGCTGTACTCATCGACAGTGACGTTGGGTTGCTCGCTGTATCGATCATCACCGGCACGGTTGGTGGTGATATATACCTTCACCGGCTGTACCAGTCGGATAATGGTAGAGTCGTTGTTCGCCCTGTGGTAACCTAAGTAGGCACCACTTTCGTACCGTTCGTTGTTTGGTCTGTAGTTCAGGTTGATGTGATACTTCTCCGGATTCTCCTCACTGGAGTTATAGACCATCGTCTTTCCGTCGCGTCCTAAGTAGTAATAAACGTTACGATAGCCCAACAGGTCGTTGTCCTCCTTGAAGCGCAGGGCGAAGGTTCCCGCCTCACTGCTCGCTGCCGGTACACACTCCCAGTAGAAGTCGTTCACATAAGGTTTGCCGTTGTTACGATTAGGGAACGCCTTCTCCGGCATCGCCACACCACGCTCATCGGTAGGTATGAGGTTAGCACGGTTGTCGATATGGGTATAGTTCGGCAAACGTATATGCACACAGTCGGATACAAACTTGAAGTTGGTCTCCACGGTGTTGAAACGTGCCAGCTGAGCAGACTTCTCACCAGCTGCCCATACCTTACTGTTAAGATCTGTCATCGATGCAGTGTTCCATTCACCTGCCGTACTGAACACCTGCAGCTTATACGGGTCACCCACGAAGTACCACTTCAGCTTGTCTGGTGTCGATACCATGCGGTTGTCGGCAGTGCGATACTGTGTGGCGTTGTATGAGTTTGTAAAATCGCTGGCATAACCGGAGTCATTCCACGTTTTCTTCTCCGGCACCCAGATACCCGTGTTTTTGTCTTTGTTGCGAGACAAATCGCCAGTCTGTATGAATGTGGTAGCCTCTGGGTCGTAGAAGGCATGGTGCGTAATCTCGTTGCCCTTAGCATCGTAGGTAGGGAAGTCCATGAAATAGACGTGGTCGTTGTTGGCAACCATCGTTGTAACTTGATCCTTCGTAGGTGCTGTCTTCAGGAAGATGTCGCTCGTCACCTCGTACTTCACATAAATGCTCTGTGCTCCAGCAGCAGGAGTCACGCCGTCAGCTTCTACGTAAGTATATACCGGTTTGCCGTCCTCGTCGTAGATGAGGTCGCCCCCTTCAGTTGTTGCCTGCGTGCTGGTGGGATATGGACCGTCACCAACCGTATAATAGTAAGTGTTCTCGTCATTTTCGTTTATCTCTGTTTCATAGTCGTCTTTATAGAGCGTATATTTACAGAAGGCACGGCGCACGTTGATAGGCAATGAGAACTGTGTCCTCAGGTCTATCTTGTCACCTGCCACGTATGTACGTTCTGCAGCTGTGAAGTATAGCAGCGAGATGCCGGAGTCTAACTCTTTAAGATAAGCTCGCTTTTCATCGGGAGTCTTGCCTGCTTTCCAGCCATTATAGTCTTTTACATGATCTTCACGTTTGATGACCAGGTTGATGTCCTGATACTTCACCGGCTCGTACGGAATGAGCTGGATGGCATTCGAGCGGTCGTTGCTACGGCTACCACCTTCCACGTTCTCTGTCGTCACACGGTTGATGGTGCGTCGCTGCATATTCCAATACAACGGCTGGTTCACATTCCGACCATCACTTGTCAAAGTGATGGCTGTCGAGATGAGACTCATCGTACCTTCCGTGCCGTAGCCGTTACTGATACCCCAATACTGATTTTCTGTTGGTTCCTCGGTAGGAACGGTCACTGGGTAGGCTATAGCTCCGTTGCTTAGTGTGGTCTGACCGATGGTGGTCCAGCAGTTGTCAGCGCCGGCAAGACTATAGACACCCTCGGCATTGGTGTTTACGCCTACCACCGACTCCATATTGACAATTCGCATGTTATAGGGGTCTGTACCCACGAAGGTCCACAGCCAGCGTCCTTCACGGTATGGGTCGTTATCACCCTTCTTATACCACTCTGCCACACGGGATGGTGCCCAGTCGTTATAGTTATCTTCGGCTTGTGGGTGCAGCGTGTAGCTGTTGTTCATCCAGTTCACCGTACCGTTGTCCTCACGGCGTAGGAAATACTGGTTACCGGTATAGGTGCGGCTGCCTTCTTCGCCTGTTGCCGTCATCGCGGCATCGGTGTCGAGCACCATGAAGAACCATTTGCCGTGATCGTCGCCGGTATAATAAGCTGGATCCAGACGGCCCGTCTCGGCGTAGTGAGCCTTGTCGTTGGCTATCTGTTCGGTGGTGCTGGTGATGTCGCCCAGCGTGCGGTCGTTGACCTTCGCCTCTGTGTCAACTTTGTATTTGAAGTAGATGTCATAGACATCATCGAGTTCTATCTCCGGATAGACGTCATACTGGCCGCTGGCGCCTTCTATTTGATCGTCCTTGACGCGCTTGGTGAGGTCTTCATTGTGATAGAACTGGGCGTTAGGCTGACCTTCTGCTTCCAATGCGACACGGGTCTGGAAGTCGTTAGTACCCTCGACACCATCGCCGGTGGCAGCAGTGTTACGCTTTTCATACTTACAGAACAGTCGCGCAATGTTATCTTCAAGTATAACCGGCTGCAGCCAATCATGCTCCATGATGGCATCCCAAGTCTGTCCAACCTTGTTACCTTCGCTGTCAAACTGGATAGCGTGGTAATGGTACTTACGCGTGACGGGCGCCTTGACAAATTCTACGCAGTAGAGACCGGTGCCACCAGCTCCCATACTCAGAATCTGGCGTGTCACCACTTCGTTACCCGACAAACGGACGTCGTAGTTACTGAAGTTTCTGATGTCGAAATCCCAATCTCGAGCACTCAGATTACCTGTAGTAGCATCATTGTCTGTCGTAACTCTCGTAAACAGTTTTATGCCTGAGGCAATGAGTGATGTCCATCTGCGCAACTGGTAGTTGAAGTTACCCTCTTCGTCTTTGCCAAAGTCACCAATCTCATTGTCATTACCATGAGCCTCCAAGAGCATGAAGGTCTGGTAATAACCATCTGCGTCTTTATCCTGTAATGACATCTTCCTGATGTTCGGATCGGCTGTCTTTACCGACAGGTATTGACCGTGTTGAGCATTGTAGATTCTGATGGCGTATGGGTCGTCACCCATCAGCTTCCACAGGTATTCCTTGTTCGAAGGTGCACGTCCGTTGGTCAATTCATTGACTTTGGTCTTTTCAAATGTCGTTGCGTTATTTGTTACACTTTTTACACCAAACACATTACCATGATCTTGGGTAAAGCGGTTCTGCATATCAGCAATGGTGTACCATGTGCCACCGGTATTCGGGTTGCTGGTATCGCCACTCAGGTCGAGGCCGTCCTCATTTTTCCAATCCAGTCGGGTGCCGTCTTCGGCGGCATCATCGATGTTGGTGGCTATCTTAAACGGACTGTTTGCACGACTGTAGGTATAGCGTACATAAATATCGCCGATGCCCTTGCTTGCCAAAGAAGCGATCGTGGTGCTGGCTGCTGTTGAAGCACCTGTATCTACGGTATAATCGCTACCTTCTTTGGTTGCCTTGGTATAATAGGTGAAGTCGCTACTATTGAGCAATGGTGATTGATAAATCTCCGGCATCTCTACGGTGGTTCCTGCCATGAGCGAATAACCCTTCAGCGCCTCCTTCTTGTCATTGGTGATGATATGGTAAGTCATCACAGGACGGTAGAAGAAGTTGCTATAGATAATCATGCCATTAGTAGCAACTGGATTCGAAGGTTCCCCTGTTGTGTCCGCATAACGTTCCTTATAGGACTTTGCATCCTTATAAATATACACACCACCTGCCAACGAGTTACTCTCTGCCATGAAGAGATTGTCCTGGCCTGTGACATACAACTTCAGCGTTCCTTTTCGGTGTAAGTTGTCCGTTGTGGTAACTTCATGGGGATTATATTTCAGTACCATGAAGGTACGATAGGGGTAACCTTCGTCTCCAGATTCCTTCATGTGTACAAGTGGGTACACATCGTTAGGCTTGATAACTTCACCTTTATCATTGAGTGCAGCCGGACCCGCAACAGGATCTTTCGCCGCCAATACTGCAGTCGTGCTGGTTGACGGGTTATGTATCGTCACTTCGTAGGGGTCATTACCCGTAAACCGCCATAGACGGGCTGGACGGGTTAATTCGGAACCTACCTTGACATCTGTCTCAGTATCCTTCGTTATTGTTTTCTCAGTTCCTGTACTGACAGACCATATCTTACCATTGTCATTACTGCTAATACCGATAGTGTACATCACATTACCAGAGAGGTCGAGCGGCGCATAGTTGTAGGGCAGTCCGTCGAGGTCAGGCATCTCGAACGATGTGACAGCCTTTTTCGACTTCTCGTAGTCGTAGCGTACATATACCACACTGCCGTCGAGGGTAGTGGGACTGGTGGTCGGCACACCATGGATGTCGTAGGTGCCGTCGCCTCTGGATGTGGCTGCCGAGTGGAAGATATAGGCATCGTCCTCCATAAGCGGAGTCTTCAGCCAGGCAGGCATAACTTCTGCCAAATCTGTGGATGCATCCACTGTGACCGCTTCGCTGGTCAGTGCCACCTTGCCGCTATGGGTAATAATCTTGTATGTAATGTTGTTCGTTGCAAGGACAGGTGTCAGCGTCAGTTTCTTTGAAGCATCAATGGTACCGGTTGTTGTGTAGTTTGTCTGCTGGGCAAGGGGTGGTGCAAGGGTTGGTGCAGAAGTTCCGTCAAGGAAGTAATAATCCGTGGTTGACGCGTTAGCTGCTTTCATCAGTGCATAGCCAGTACCATCGCTATGTCCCATCAGGATATATCGCTGATTACTGGTTTCCGTTGCCGGTGTTCCGTTCCACAGGGTTACAGCGTATGGGTCGCTATCGCTACCGGCACTCTGCATAAAGCGCCAGCGGTGGGCTTTCTTTTGTTCAGGTGTGGCATCTTCACCTAATGAATTATTGATAACACCGCCAGATGTCACCTCTACATCAGCACCGTTGAGTTTTGCGTTATACCATGTTCCCTTCAGCAAGCCATCGGTATCAGCATCAGGATTGTAATTATAGCGTACATAAACCTTGTTGTCTGTCAGTCCTGTAGCATTTGCAAAGGCACCGGTAATCTCGTTTGTCAGCGAGCTTACTGTACCTGGAGTTTCGTATGTTGCATAGAACTTAAAGTCCTTTGCCAACGGACTTTGGAACATTGAAGGTATCTTTGGCGAACCGCTACTCATCAATGTATATTGCAGTGCCTCACGACCTTGGTTATCAATAACGTAGTAAGTATAGACAACAGGCCTCAACAGCCAAGTGGTCTGTGGGTGAGCCTTGTCATCAACGGGTTGTGCATCTGCTTGTGTTGTCAGTGTTGTGAAGTTCTGTATCACATGGTCTTGGTCAAAGCGCGGCATCAGTCGCATGTTGCCATTCGCATCCTGCACAGCCATAAAGGTCTGGTTGGTAATTTTCAACGTTTTACTATCGTAAGGAACGACGGTAGGCTTATTATCTGTTCCCTCTTTACCGACTTTGCTACTCAGTGACACTGCGCCATCACCTGCAGGGGTAGTCGTTGCCATATATTGTCCGTTAACAATAGCTGCTGCCGTTGCATTGGTGGTAAAGAATGCTGTTGAATATGCTTTGTTATAGATCTGTATATTATAGGGGTCAAATCCACTCTTGCCTGTGGTTTGGTAATAAGAGTTTGTTGCTGCTTCGGTAAGAGGATTATTCTCCTTCTCAGTATCCACCGCTTTATCACCATAGTTGTAGCCCATCTCCGTATCTACATCGAAGTTGGGCTTTAAGAACCAATATAAATCTGCATTTGTAACCAAATCAATACCCGTGGGACTGCCGGAATCGATACCTTTCGATGCTGCTGTTACAGTTGAAAATGTAGTAGCACTGGTAGCTTGAGCCAAATTGCCATTCTGACGGATAAGGAAAGGATAATTAACTTCTGTGTCACCAGAAGTAGCCGCACCAGTGTATGCTTGAGCATATTCCGGTTTTACATCATAAGTAACATAGAGGTCATAAAGAGCATCACCCGCAAACTTCTGTGGATAGTCTGCCAGCGACGAACCTGTGCCGGCCAAGTCTGAACTCTTAAGCCATCTACCACTTCCCCATTCATCGTTATAGTTGTCGTAGATATTATATTTATGATAGCCTTTTACCTTATGGTCCACACTACGTGTAGCATAGAATTTATATTGCTTGACCATCGGACTGTCATACTTGCGGAGGAAAGACTTTACAGCCTCATATCTATCCGTATCTGAATGTTTGGCAATCACCGTACGCATGACTTCCCATCCATGATTATCGAGTAGGACAAGTACCGCATCAATTTCTGTAGGTTCAAGTTTAAACTCACCAGTACCCACATTGACCGTCATAAACCAGTGATCATCATAGGTATATTTTTTACTACTACCATCCCAAGGGGCTGCATTCACCCAGGCCTTGTAGTTGTGCCAGCCATTGGTGGCAAGTTGGGGGTCGTCCGTTGCTAATGCCGATTGCCCCATCTTTAATGCATCTTTTTCAGCTTGCGTCAGTGCCGATCCCTTTTTAGCTTTTGCCTTTTTCCAAAGGGCTGTTGGGTTGTTACGCCAATACTGCTCAAAAGAGTTTAATACTCGGTGGTTAGTGGTTTCATAACCGCCATTGTCGGTGCCAATCTCTTCAGAAGTAACAAGCTGGTAGTGGTCTTTAGTACCCAACAGCATGTATTCTGTAGGCATGATACGATTGCCTCCTTCGTCAACCGTACGTGGGTCATCAGTAATATTACTCGTTATGACCTGATTAATCTCTGTGTTGTAGTAGGTATGTAGATAGTTATAATAACTGGTTCTGATGTCATTGTTGGCATGCGCCTGCTGCCAACTTGTAACCATCACATGATAAGGGTCATTATTAGGACTAAGGAGGTACCATATCCAACGGGTACGAGTGGAGGCTCCGGTTTTATCTTTATCCCACTGACTATCTGTTCTTATGTATATTGGACCATCACCATTGGTATAGGGATATATCGTAGAACCGCTGGGAGTAACACTTGTATCCACATCGTCACCACCATCCTCCAGATAGTAGCCTGCACTGGTAGTAAACTTCAGCAAGTACAGTTGGCCAAGTTTAGCACCATCGCGCACTTGGGTAGCATCGGAAGAACTACGATCAACACGTTCGTCAATATCCTTAAGTCTTGGATTGAGATCTACATAGTTATTATCTGCTGTATTGGAAATGGCATCGTAAGTCACATAGATATAGCCATCGTTAGATGCTCCGGGGGCTGTAATAGGCGTTTGCTCTGATTTCAGCGTATAGGTGTCGCCCGACACGTTAAAGTTGTTAAGCGTCCAGTATTTGTAGCCACTGTTGGCATAGTCACTTTCATTTTCAACCTCTGCATACTTGATAAGCGGACTGCGCCATTTTTCCGGTACTCCAAGATGGTTGGCTGCATCGCCTGTGCCTATCTCGGTATTGGCATATTCTATAATAATTTTACCACGCTTGTCGATGATGCGGTATGTTCGGTTTAGCGTTGCCTCACTGAAGATGATTTGCTGATTAGCACTACCGCGAGAGGAGATTTCCTTAACTACGGATCCGCCACTCAATGTGAGACTTTGGCTATTTGCCGGCGTTGCCAGGTCGGCTCCATTGGCAAACAACATTTCCACCTGTCCGGATGTTGCACCATCCATCAAGATAAAATGAATATCCGAATTCAGCAAATTCAGATCACCATTCTTAATGTACACGTTATAAGGGTCGCTGTTATCCAAAACCCATACTTTTTTGGCAATCTCTGCATCATCTAATCCTGGACGCAAATCCTGAGTAGCTATGGTTCCGCTATTATTCCAGACAAATTTATCGCCGAGTTTCATTACATACTCCTTGAGGCTAAGCGGATACGGCCTTGTTGACAGCAAATTCTGGGTATAGCGCACATAGATGTTGGCGCTGCTATTGGGTGTCTGCCCGATTTCGCCGGCCAGAGATGCCAGATTGTTTTCTGTGAACGTGGTATAGAACGTCAGCGTCTCGCCTTCAAGATACGGGCTGTAAATCGCCTTGGGGATGGCTTCGTGTCCGAACTTACCATCAAGACGGGTTGAGACATACTGTTCGACGGTGTATTTGATGGCAATGCGCCCTGAGTTGTCCACAATGTTGTAGCAGTAATTGTACTTCGGCGTTGCTGTGACTCGCAAGTTGGCATCAGCATGGACTTCAGGTGTTTTGGTGCGCGAGTACAGACGAATCTGGTTACCACCGCCTTGTGCATCCCAGAATGCACGGAAAGCGAGTGCATAGTTGTCGCGCAGGAATATCTGGAATCTGCCGGAGCGTTCGCCTGGAATCATCGCCCATGAGGATACGCTCTCATCTGGATTCTCGGCAAAGCGCACGTTGTCAACAACCTTCGTGTTACCATAACTGAAAGCGTTTTCCGTATCAACAAAGGCGTACTTGCCGTCGGCAGCCTTACAGATGACGCGGAAGGAATAAGGGTCGCCTATGAAGGCAAACTGCGACTCCTGCATGATGCGCTTGGCATCAGTAGCACCGGCACGTGAGTCAATCACGTTATTGATGGCATCGTAGGTCAGCAACTTAACTTGAGACTCACGGATGGTCATGCTGAACCACTTGGGGTTCGCTTCTGTACTGAACTCCAGTCCGGTAGCCGTCATTGCCGCAATCTCATCAGAGGTGGTGTTGAATGTATAAGGAATATATACATCGGTAGCATCGCCTACTAACGCGCTGGCTGGCGTCATACAGTTTTGGTCGCTGTAGTAATTCTCTGACAACGTACAACCTATACGTTGCAATTTGTCACGATTGGCAAGGTTGAATGGCGAACTTGCTCCGTGATGTTGTACGATGACCATTGCATCCTTTTTGGTGTCACTGTTGACAATGTGGTATTTCACTTCATGCACCACCTCGTTTGGAGTACTCAAGACAAGACCCGTGTTGTCGTTATTGTAGTCGTGGTTACGCCAACTCTGGTAACACTGCAACTGAAAACCAGGATCTGTGAAGTTACCTGTACTACCATTTGCACAGAGCATATAGGGCACGTAGTTTTCAACACCACCGCCCGCATTAGCACTACCAACGTCTCTCATGTAGTAGTCCTTGCCACCCACAGCTCCAACGATGAACATTTTGCCATTGTATTCGCTCGACCAACTGCTTTGCAAGATTTGTGAGGTTGCAGCCACGAAGAAGAATCCCTGCAGCGTTGTGGTGGTCTCAGGGTCATAGTTACTGATTTTTGTTTCGTAGGTTACACTCTCCTTGGCTTTCTTGTCGTTGTTGCGAGAAATATCTTTTACTGTCAGCACACCATTTGGGTTCTGTGCTTCAGCGGCAACATTGTAGAAATAAGTATTATAGGGGTCGTTGGAAACTACTCGGAAGAGATATTGTTCTTCTTTTTGAAGGTTTTCTATGGAGATATCGGTATTACTAGGGGAGCCAAACTCAAAACGATTGTCTGAGAGTGCATCATAATACACCTGTCGGCGCTTGCCACCCTTGGCATTACGTTCACGAATCTGTAACAAGTAGGTCATGGTACCGTCCGGGTCGTAGGTGAAACCAGCTTCTGCCAATTCTTCAGGCGTCTTCATACTGTAGCGTACGTAGAACTCGGTTTTTCCTGGTGCTACTTCGCTTATGGTCTCACCCTCGCTAAAGAAGGCCCCCTGCGTACCATTAGCATCGGTAACGGCATCCTCCTTGTTGACGTAGAAACGGAAGTTGGTAGCAACCACACTCCTTGCCCAAGGGTGAACACAGAGCTTTGTCTTATCGATAGACGAATAATTGTAGTCGCCCTTGATAACATACCGGAAACATTCCTTACCTTGGTTGTTGATGATGTGATACTTTATATCAACGGCACTTGCCTTCAAAGCAAGGCCTACCAACATGAGTAAAATCATGAGGGTTACTTTCCGAATTCGTGTAAAAAACATCCGATGTATTGCTATATCACGAGTCAATTTCATGTTCGTCGTTGAATGCTATTTTTTTACGTACATTATTATTTGCGTGCACACGCAGGCGCATGGAAAATACAAAAGTATTAGTTTTTCCGCACAATCCAAGCAAAACGAAACACTAATTAACATTTTTAGCACAAAAACGTATCTTCCACACCAAGGCTCATAGAGCCTGGCACACTGGCGTGATGTTTTTATTGTTTTTGTTTTATATGCATCAAAAGCTATGCTTTTGCTTATCAAAAGGTGACCTTTTGACCATCGAAAGCTATCCTTTTACCCTTCAAAAGAGCCACACTTGCCCCTCGCCCCTTGCCCCTCAAATTACCCCGATCCCTCCCCAAAACGTGCTGAAACCCCGATAAACACAGGGGCTGACAATGGGGAGGTCTCGAAATAATCCCTCCCCAAAGACCTCCCCAAAAGCTTCCAAATCCCTCCCCAGAGCTATCATAAGACACATGCAAAATCCATCTCGTTTTCCTGTAACTCGCTGAAAAAGAATAAGAAAATCGCCTTATTGGTTCAACAACGATGAGGTGGCTCGCATCCAGGAACTGAATCAGGTCTACATGAAGGAACCCGACTTCGACAAAATCGTTCCGGTATGCTTCCGCAAGCCGATGGAAGGTGAAAAGGTGCATGCAATGAGTAATGCCGATTTGCTCAAAATCGTTACGAATGCATATCCTACGGTTGAAGAGTCGCAAGGTTCGAAGGTTAAGCTTGGCAAGGCAATGTCGAAATTGGGATTCGATGGCTACACCCACTCGCATCTGGCCTATTATTACGCCGTTCCGATAGAAGCAGCGTAAAAAAACGAGACGAAATGAATGGGGAGACCTCGTGGAAGAACTTGAGTCTTTTTGGGGAGGTCTTTGGAGTCTTTTGGGGAGGTATATGGGGAGGTATAAAAAACATACCTCCCCATTGTTTTTCCCTGATTTCATCGGGGTTTCAGTACGATTTGGGGAGGGATTGCTCTTTTTCCGCTCATCCCTTCAAAATTTGCACCGATGAGCAAAAAGAAAGGTGCTGAAACTTTTGTTTCAGCACCTTTTCTTATCATGTCTTGTACCCAGAGCCGGGGTCGAACCGGCACGGGTTGCCCCACTGGTGTTTGAGACCAGCGCGTCTACCGATTCCGCCATCTGGGCGTGGTATTTTGACACGGTCTTTCGAAAAAGACGGTGCAAAGGTAGTATAAAAAATTAAAATAGCAAACTTTTCACTGAAAAAACTTAAAAACATTTGCAGATGTCAGAGAAAAGACGTACCTTCGTGGTGTGATTTCAAACCTCATTTAAACTATGAATCATCATCAGAACAATTACTGCGTCATCCTCGCCGGCGGAAAAGGTCGCCGCCTGTGGCCCTGTAGCCGCGAAGAGGAACCCAAACAGTTTATAGACTTCTTCGGCATGGGGCGTACCCAGTTGCAACAGACCTACGACCGTTTCGCCAAGATACTGCCCAAGGAAAATATCTACGTGAGCACCAATCAGGAATACGAGCATTTTGTGAAAGAGCAACTGCCCGACCTTCCCAAGGAGAACATTTTCAATGAACCTGTTCACCGCAGTACGGCACCGAGCGTAGCATGGGCTTGCTACCGAATCTCGCACGTAAACCCAGACGCCAACCTGATTGTTTCACCCTCCGACCAGGCAGTAAACAACGAGAAAGCTTTCTTTGAGAATATTGACCAAGGTTTCGAGTTTGTCGCACACAACGAAGGCATCCTGACAATGGGCGTAAAGCCTACGCGTCCTGAGCCGGGCTACGGCTATATACAATTAGGTGACGAAACAGAAATCAAGGATTTGTTTCATGTCAAGTCGTTTACAGAGAAACCAGACCGAGAGTTTGCCCGTATGTTTATGGAGAGTGGAGAATTCTACTGGAACACAGGTATTATCCTCTGTAATGTGAGATATATGATTGGTTGTCTGCAAAAAATCCTGCCGAGTGTGATGCGGAAAATCGATACAGAGAATGTGCATCTGTCGTACGAGGAAGAATACGAATTCGTGCAGGCCAATTTCCGTTCGTATCCAAATCTCTCCATCGATTACGGTATTTTGGAGAAATCGGATCAGGTGTATGTGATGCGCGGCGATTTCGGATGGGCCGACTTAGGAACGTGGCACTCTACTTACGAGGCACTGAGCAGGAGCAATGACGACAATGTGGTCATAGACTCCGACGTGATGATTGAAGATTCAAGGAACAACATCATCAAATTGCCGAAAGGACGATTAGGTGTCATCTCTGGTCTCGACGGCTTTATCGTTGCAGAGAAAGACAATGTGCTGTTTATCTGCAAGAAAGGCGACTCATCTGCCCTCGTCCGCAAATACCTGAACGAGGTGCAAATGAAAAAAGGGGAAGATTATATTTAACCCTTATTAAATTCCGCGAAAATTTTCTGGGAAATTTCCTTAAACTCTTCCTCGGTGAGGGAGAGTTTTTCTTTGCGGAAATCAACATCGCCCTCTGAATTCATGGGAATCAGATGGATATGAGCATGAGGAACTTCCAAGCCTAACACCACCTGTGCCACCTTCTTACAAGGAAACGCTTTCTTCAATGCCACAGCAACTTTCTTGGCAAACACCTGGAAAGCAGCAATCTCATCATCCTCCATATCGAAGATATAATCTACCTCGCGACGGGGGATGACCAACGTGTGACCCTTTGCCAACGGATTGATGTCGAGGAAAGCATAGAACTGCTCGTCTTCTGCACACTTATAGCTGGGAATTTCGCCAGCTGCGATTTTACTGAATATATCCATAAATTACACTTCAATACTAATATTATCGATACGGAGTTTGATGGTGCCACGAGGAATCTTGATTTCTACCTCATCGCCCACCTTTTTATTTAATAAGCCCTGTGCGATCGGCGTCGTAATGGCAATCTTGCCTTCCTTGAGGTTGGCCTCACTCTCGCTGACAATCGTATAGGTCATCTTCGCTTTGTTGGCCAAATTGGTCATCTCCACCTTCGACATGATCTGTACTGCCTCGGTGCTCAAACGCGAGACATCGACAATCTTTGCCTCGGCAATCGTCAGCTTCAGACGATTGATCTTATCTTCCAGATGAGCCTGTGCTTCCTTGGCAGCATCATACTCAGAATTCTCACTCAAATCACCCTTGTCGCGGGCTTCTGCAATGGCTGCCGATGCTTTCGGACGCTCCACTGCTTCTAATCGCTGTAGTTCGGCTACCAGTTTGTCGTAGCCCTCTTGTGACATGTAAGCCATATTGTATATTTTTTTATGTTTCGCTTATGCTCAAATTCAGTAGTTAGAGGTAGTTAGAGATACAAAAAAGAAAAGAATTCCGACATTTCCATGCGTCGGAACCCTGTATCCCTTTCTTACCTTTTTATATTTTCCGTTGCAAAGATAAGCATTCTTTTTTATTTCACAAATTTTTTGAGGATTAAAAAAGGTCAATTCAGTATTTATTTCTAATTTTGCACCCGCAAACAGACAATTATGAATATAAAAATAAGGAATCTCATTTTATTGTACCTTCTCTGTCTGCTTACAGCAACAGCGACGGCACAGAAACCTGTTAACTTCACGGTTCAGCAGCGCCAGACTTCGCCAACTGAATTGGAGGTGGTCTTCACAGGAAGGATCAACGCTGGCTGGCATGTCTATTCCACGAATCTGGGTTCAGGAGGACCGACCTCTGCCGCCTTGAAAACAGAAACGCTTGAAGGTCTGCAACCTGTGGGAGGTCTGCGTGCCATCGGTCGGGAGATAGAAAATCACGACCCCGTGTTTGATATGAAGGTGCGCTTTTTTGAAAACATGGTGCAGTTCATACAGAAATTCCAGATTACAGCCCCTGTCTATCATGTAAAGGGATTCCTGAGATACGGAGCCTGCAACGACCACGAGTGTATGCCTCCTACACGTGTGGAATTCGACTATACGGGAAAGGGAACGCCTGAGAAGGCCGCCGCCACTGCTGAAAAAGCCAAAGAGGAACCTCAGACAACAGAGAAGGAGGAAAACAAAAAGGATACTGTGACGACAAGCATCAACGACCTCGTCACAGTGGGCGACACCCTTGCTGCCGATACTACGGTGATGGATGCCGGCAGCGACCTGTGGACACCCGTTATCGAAGAGCTGAAAGCCTTCGACAAAGGCGAGGACGCCACCCATTCATCATGGTTCTACATCTTTATCATGGGATTTGTCGGTGGATTGTTGGCACTGTTTACACCATGTGTATGGCCCATTATCCCGATGACCGTCAGCTTCTTCCTCAAACGGTCGGAAAACAAACGGCGTGGCATCCGCGATGCCATCACCTACGGCATCTCCATCATCGTCATCTATCTCACGCTGGGCATCCTCGTTGCAGGTTTGTTCGGCCCGGAGACACTCAACGGACTTGCCACAAACGCCGTCTTTAACATCTTCTTCTTCCTGTTGCTCATCGTCTTCGCCTGCTCTTTCTTCGGATGGTTCGAGCTGACGCTGCCGTCGAAATGGACCAACTCCGTTGACAGCAAAGCCAACAAGACAACGGGTTTATTGTCGATATTCCTGATGGCATTCACACTGGCACTGGTATCATTCTCCTGCACGGCTCCTATCGTAGGACTGCTGTTGGTACAGACGGTTTCATCGGCCAACCTGGGTGCGCCCATTATCGGGATGCTGGGATTTGCCATCGCATTGGCATTGCCGTTTACCCTCTTCGCCCTCTTCCCTGCCTGGCTGAAACAAGCACCGAAGTCGGGTGCGTGGATGAATATCATCAAGGTGACATTGGGATTCATCGAACTGGCATTCGCCCTGAAATTCTTCTCCGTCGCCGACCTCGCCTACGGATGGGGACTTCTCGACCGCGAAGTGTTCCTGTCGTTATGGATAGCCATCTTCCTGCTGTTGGGACTCTATTTAATCGGTGTCTATAAATTCCCCAGCGACATGCCCAACACCGCTTCTACTCCTCCCCTCACAGGGGAGGCCGGGAGGGGTCTCCCAAAACCCATGCCCGTAGTCTGCATCCTGATGGGACTGGCGTCTATCGCCTTCTCTATCTATATGGTACCAGGACTCTGGGGTGCTCCATGCAAGGCGGTATCGGCCTTTGCGCCACCGATGAGTACACAGGACTTTAACCTGTACCATCAGGAGGTGACGGCGCGATACACCGACTATGAAGAAGGAATGGCGGCAGCAGCCCGCGAAGGGAAGCCCGTTTTGTTGGACTTCACAGGTTTCGGTTGTGTCAACTGCCGGAAGATGGAAGCTGCCGTGTGGACAGATCCTGCTGTGGCCGAGCACCTTAAAAACGACTATATCCTGATATCACTGTATGTAGATGACAAGCGACCGCTGGCAACACCTATTGAGGTGAACGACAATGGTGAGAAACGCACGTTGAGAACTGTTGGCGACAAGTGGGCATATCTGGAACAATACAAGTTCGGCCACCTGACGCAACCGTTCTATGTGGCTGTCAACCCACAAGGGAAGCCGCTGACAAAAGCCTATAGCTACGATGAGGACATCAGTAAGTATCTGGAGTTCCTGGAAGAAGGACTTAGCAATTGAAGAAGGAAGTTAAAGAGGAAGTTAAATAGGGAGTTAACTCGCTTCTCTCGTGGAAGTTAACTCACTTCGTTCGTGGACCCCTATTTATCTCCCATTTTTACTCCCTATTATTAGGACTCCCTTGATTTAAATCAAGAAATTAGTAAAAATACAATAAAAAAGGTAAAAACACTTGCAAAATAAAAGAAAACCCATTATCTTTGCAACGTGTTTTTCATAGTATTAGATTTAAGGTTAACAAAGGTTGGACTACAGCGGTAGTCCTTTTTTTATGTCCATACCCCACCTTTGTCCTCAATTTCAGCTATCATCTTACGGAAAATCGCGTTTTCTTTCAAGGTTGGAATGTGTCCCGTCATAATCATTTGCAACCTGGCTCGTGTCAGTGCAACATTCAATTTACGGTCGATGACCTGTCCGTTTTCCTCGAAACTGTTGTTGGTAAGGAAATCGAGTTGGTAGCGGTTGCAAATGGTAAACGAATAGATGATGATGTCGCGTTGCGAACCCTGATAGCGTTCGATGGTGTCAATGGAGATCTCTTCCAGTTCAGGAAGCTGGAGACTTTCCAGATGTTGGCGTATCATCGCAATCTGGTTGCGATAAGGCACGATGACACCTACGGTCTTCGTGGCATCGAAGCGGTCACCATAAAACCGATAGATGCGTCGCAATAAATCTACCACGATGCACGCTTCGTCTGCATTCACCTTGTCGCTGGTGGCTCTACTCGTCACCTGCGAGGGGAAGAACAACACCCGTCGGCTTTTCAGGAAGTCGTCTATGGCGTCTGTTGACGGTAAATGATAAGGCAGTTCCGTATCCAACTGATGTGCCAGCGGTACAGGTTCCAACTGTTCTGCCTGGTAGAACTCCCGACTGGGAAAGGCTGCCACATCGGGATGCATACGTCCTTGTTTACGCAGGATGCCCACAAACGACTGTCTGTTTGCTTTCCGTTCTATCCGAATCAGACGCTCAAACAACGAGTTCCGACAATTGTCGAGTTCGATATCCAGCAGACATTCATCATGTACCGCCGACTCTTCGGCATCTTGCTGAACGACCGCCGGCAACTGTTTGTGGTCACCAATCAAGATGAATTTATTCACTTCACACAGCAACCCCATCAGGTGTGGTTCCAGAATCTGACTCGCCTCATCGACAATTGCCAAGGAGAACGGCTTGAACTGGAACAGATAGGAGCGCGAAAGCAGCATCGAAGTGGTGCCCACCACCACACGCGCTTCAAGCAACCGCCGCTGGATGGCACTTCGTTTGGGACTTGCCTCCACCACCGCCTCCATCAGATAGGGATGGAAACGTTTATCTGTACTATACTGATTGGCGATACGGATAAAGTCGATGCCGGCATCCATCAGCATACTACAAATCTCATCCACAGCACGATTGGTATAGGCCATCAGCAACAAAGCGCCGGCTGCTGCCAAATGTTCCTCAACCAGGAACCGCAACGCCATACTTGTTTTGCCTGTACCAGGAGGACCAACAAGGAGATAGTAGTCCTGCGCCCGTTTTGCCTGAAGCACAATCTCATCGTAGTCGGGATGATACGTTTTCGACAATACAGCCTCATCGTCTGTTTGCGGTGCGCGTAAACCCAACAACAGATCACGCTTGCTTTGTGAGGCGGTCATCAACCGGTGCAACGAGCCTATCAAGGGGGATGCGCTGCTACTGCCGCCATGCTCGATGGCGTAAAGCTGGGTGGTGGGTGATGGGTGGTGGGTGATGGGTGATGGACTCCCTCCCTTTGGGGAAGGCAACGGGGGGGCGAACTCTGTTCGGGATGGGGCTGGGGTAGGGTCTAATATCGTTGGATTCTGCTGACTGTCAGACAGATGGATGACGAGTTGGTCGGTACGGATATCCGTCAACGTACCTTTATATAATATGCTCTTGCGCACATCCGGTTCCTCGTCGGCAGGATAAGCATAAAGATACACCATATCGCCCCGTCGGAAATTCGGCAGGAAACCATCTCCCTGAGGAGGCACTTGCAGGGTCAGCGTGTCGTAGCCGGTGCCCTCGCCGACAGACGCCTCTTTCCGGATGATACGTAAATCGGTATAGATATTGCCTGTTTCCTTTTTCTCTGTCAACGGCATATTCCACAGATAGGCATCAGAACTGCCGATACCCTCCTGAGCACCGACTTTCGACATGATCTGTTCCTTCATCACGAAGGTAAGCATACGGGAGAAATAGGCTTTCTCCAATGCTGTCCGCTCCTGTAAGGGGTTGACGATACGGCCAATCTGCGGTTGCAGATATCGCTGGTAAAAGCTGGTTCTGAGCTGGTTTTCATTCAGTGTCTGTTCGATGAAATGGGGCAAAATCGGTGCAAAACCATTCTTTGCTATCCAAAATTGCGTAGCTACCCACTGGTTACGCAGACAAATAGCCTCATCGAAGAGCCGCTGGTAATAGCTGACAACCATCAGTCCCTGACTGGCGGGATAGCGGGAATACAACAAACGGATATCGGTCTTGCTGCGACTCACATGGAAGTTATAGCGCAGGATACCGTAATATAGCAACAGCTGCACGTAATGAGTCTCCAACTGTTTGCTGCCCTGCCGGTTCTGTCCGCCAAATTCCAGATGCATGTTTCTTCCTGATTTCTGCTCTACCAGCAAACGGAAATCGGTTGTCATCAGGTCAACACGTCCTTGTATTCCCAATTTCTCACAGACGAATGACGGCTCCAAGATCATCGCCTCACGATCGTATTCTTTCAGCAGTTCTATGACGGTCTCTTTGAGGTTGGCAATCTGTTCTTCGGCACTGATCTTAAAGTTCTCCTCCTGGAAATCATTACATACCGCATATTCCAGCGCATTCTTTTTGAAATCGTTTTGCAACACCGATGAAAGCGTCACGTCCGTATGGTTGATGATATCATCAAGGGCAGCACCCGCAAAACGACCTAACAGAATCGCCTGACTATTGGCCCGTTTGTCCATTTGTGCCATCAGCAGCGACAACGGGTGATGACCATATTCCTTGAAACAAGCGGCTATCGTACTGATATCAACCAGGAAATCCGGCTCAACGATGATCAATCGGGGCATCAGTACCCCGTCCTCCATACTCGCATCAAGCACATTCAACTGCATCCCTTCACGGAAAACCGTTTTCAGGTAGCACAAATCGATGCCGTTACGGACCTCTCCATAGCGTACCGTCAGTATTTCCGGACCGTCATCATGGTCAACAGCAACTTGCACATCGTGCTCATCCCATTCCCTGACAATACAGCGTAGACAACCGATGTCGGGGGGCAATGTCCGTTGTCCGATTGTCATTGGATGACTGGGCAGCAACACACGCAAGGCCGACGGGATATCTTTGCTCATCACGGCCGACACCAGCAAGGCCAAGGCACGTGCATCATATTTCCGTTCGTCTTCCGTCAGCGGCTGCACACGGTTAGAATGGCGCCGCATACGTTGTATTTCAACGATTTCAGCTGGTTTGATATGATGTCGCCGACACAGATAATCCACCTGAGAGAACAGGTTGCCATAGCTCTGATTGGTTCCTCGCGTACCCTCATGACAAACCAGCACCAGCGTCTCGTGCATCATCTTGTTCACGACTGCCGGCTGCAAATCCCTGTCTGTCAGCATCTCCAGGATGCGGGAAAATAAATCTGTAGCTATCATTTGGTCGTTTGGGTGTTTGGTCGTTTAGGGAAATTACGCATTAAGCATTTTTCGAACTTCGTTCTCAAGGAACTCCGCATTACGCATTAAGCATTACGCATTATTATTGCCCGCCGAGGCGTTCAAAGAATGTGATGACATCCTCGAAGGTCTTCAGTTCATCCTTTCCAAACACCAATACCGTTCCGAAGAAAGTCCCTCTTTCGGGGGGATTTAGGGGGGCTAAATAGTAATCCCCCAACAACTGTTGCTTACTATTGGTGAAGATGACCCGATTCCATGCGGGTACATTGATATATTCCTCCACCCACGTCATCGTCTGCAACATCGTCTCTGGCTGTGCTGACGGCGCTGGTGCCACAATATAAACGTTGTAGTTCTCAATCAGGAA